>JAJCXW010000126.1 GCA_029263235.1 Acidimicrobiales bacterium | reverse complement strand
TGGGGTCGGAGCAGCAACGTATTTCTCGCCAACGGAGCCCGCCTCTACCTCGATGTCGGAAGTCATCCGGAGTACGCGACCCCCGAATGCGATTCGATCCGTGATCTGGTGGTCCACGACAAGGCAGGGGAGCGGATTCTCGAACAACTGTTGGTGAGCGCGGAGCAACGCCTCGGCGATGAAGGGATCGACGGCGACATCTACCTCTTCAAGAACAACACCGATTCCGCCGGCAACAGCTACGGCTGCCACGAGAACTACCTCACCAGCCGAAACGACGATCTCGGCTCCTACACCGAAGTTCTCATCCCGTTTCTGGTCAGCCGACAGATATACGCCGGAGCCGGCAAGGTGCTGCAGACCGCCAGAGGGTCCACCTATTGCATCAGCCAACGGGCCGAACACATTTGGGAGGGCGTGTCGTCCGCCACCACCCGTAGCCGACCAATCATCAATACCCGCGACGAGCCCCACGCCGATGCCGAGCGATTTCGGCGTCTGCACGTCATCGTCGGCGACTCCAACATGAGCGAGTACAGCAACTTTCTCAAGGTCGGTGCTTGCTCACTGATGCTCCGAATGCTCGAGGAACCCCAGGTTGTGCTGCGCGACATGACCCTCGAAAACCCGATACGCGCCATTCGCGAGATCAGCCACGACCCAACCTGCCGCCGCCGTGTCAGGCTAGCCAACGGCCGCGAGGCCTCAGCCCTCGAGATTCAGACCGAATACCTCGATCGTGCTCTCCGGTTCGCCGACCACAACGATCTCAGCCCACTCGAGAAGCAGGCCCTCAACATGTGGGAACACTGTCTCACGACAATCGCCGACGATCCGCTCAAGCTCGACCACGAGGTCGACTGGGTGATCAAGCATCGGCTCATCGAGGCCTACCGCGACCGCAATGATCTGGAGCTATCCGACGCTCGTGTGGGCCTGATCGACCTCCAATACCACGATGTCGACCGCGATCGCGGTCTGTTCTACCGGCTTCAGAAGAGGGGACTGACCGAACGTGTCGTGACCGATGCCGAAATCTCCCACGCCGTCGAGAACCCACCCGAGACCACACGAGCCCGGCTTCGCGGCGAGTTCATTCGCACCGCCAAAGCCAAGAAGCGCGACTACACAGTCGACTGGGTGCATCTCAAGCTCAACGATCAGGCTCAGCGAACCGTCTTGTGCAAGGACCCGTTCAAGTCCCACGACGACCGGGTCGAGAAGCTCATCGAGTCACTCTGAGGCACCCATGTCATCGAAGCTCGAACGTCTGCTGAACCTCACCGCTGCTCTCCTCGACTCAGCAATCCCACTCACCGCCGACCAGTTGCAACGTCGCGTCGGTGGCTACCCCGAAGACCCGACGGCACGTCACCGCATGTTCGAACGCGACAAAGTCGACATTCGCGAGATGGGTGTTCCGCTTCGCGTCGAACCCAACCCCGAGCTTGATCCCCCCATTGATGGATATCGGATCGACCGGGCCGAGTACGTCGGGTCCGACATCCGTTTCGAGCCCGACGAGTTGGCAGCCCTGCATCTGGCCACCAGCCTCGTGCGTCTCGACGGGGCCGAAGGAGGCCTCGTCAAGCTCGGAGTGGAGTTCGCCGACGACGACTCTCAGATCGGTCGAGTTCCCTTCGACGACAGGCTGGCGACGCTGGTGGGCGCGGCCGCCGAGCGCCGGTCGGTGCGGTTCACCTATTCCGGCACCGAGCGGACAGTCGAGCCGTGGCGTCTGTCGTTCGCCAAGGGGCACTGGTACATGTCGGGCTGGGACCTCCGACGCGACGATCAACGTCTCTACCGGGTCGACAGGATCGAGGGGTCAGCCTCCGACATCGGTGAGGCGACCCATCCGGTTGGCGATACCGCCGACCCCAGATCGCTCAGGGGCTGGGAGCTGGGTGATTCCGACCCGATCGCGGCTGAGGTACGGATAGGCCCCGACCAGGCATCTTGGGCCCGCCACGTGTTCGGCGAGGTCAGCGAGGCAGCCGACGGGTCGGTGATCGCTCGGGCCGAGGTACGCAACATCGAGGCGTTTCGCTCGGCCGTTCTCACCTTCCTCGACCACGCCGAAGTGATCTCACCGGCACTCTTGCGCGACGACATCATCTCCTGGCTGGAAGCTCAACTGTGACCGCCCGACTGACCGCCGGCGAACGGCTGGCTCGACTTCTCTCCATCATTCCCTGGGTGTCCGAGAGTGATGGTGTCCCGATCGCCGAGATCGAGCGACGGTTCGACTATCCCCGAGAAATTCTTCTTGGCGATCTTCAGAATGTCGTGTTCTTCGTCGGGGTGCATCCCTTCACGCCCGACCAGCTCATCGAGGTCACGATCTCCGACGACAAGGTCTGGATCAAGTACGCAGACTGGTTCGCCCGGCCCCTCAAGCTGTCGTCGCTGGAGGCAGCCACTCTCCTCACCGCGGCCAGGGCTGCTCTCAGCATCGTCGGCGACGATGCACCCGGGACTCTCGTTAGAGCCCTCACCAAGCTCGGAGCGATGCTCGGCGGCGAAGCCGACCAGATTCTCGATGTTGGGCTCGGCGAGGCTCCGATCGCGATTCTCGACGGACTTCGCGATGCCATCGACTCGGGAGTCTGCGTCGACATCGACTACTACTCCTACGGACGAGATGTCGCCACCAGGCGAGAGGTCGACCCAGTTCGGCTGTTCAGCGACCAAGGCAACTGGTATCTCGATGCCTGGTGCAAGTTGGCCGACGAGTTTCGAATGTTTCGGGTCGACCGCATCAGATCGACCACCACGACCTCCAATCCCGCCCATCACAATGCCGTGAGAAGCGGGCCCTCGTTCGAGCCTTCCGACGACGATCCCCGCATCGAGCTGACCCTCGACCACTCGGCCAGGTGGGTCGTCGAACAGTATCCGTGTGAGTCCGTTACTGAGTCTGAAGACGGCCGCACTGTCGTGGTGCTGGCGATCACCGAAGTGCCGTGGATCCAACGGCTGCTGCTCCGACTAGGTCCGGCGGCGACGATGAGCGCCCCCGAAGGTTCACTTCCTGACGATCTCGTCCCCGAGGCGGCCCGCAAGGTGCTCGCCCTCTATGGCGGCTGATCGGTCGGCGCCACCTAGCGACGGTGATGTGCCTGTAGGGTCGAACGCCGTGAGCGACATCGGAGATCAATCGTTCGGCGAACCAGATGGGGTGCCGTCTCCCTATTTCGCCACCGACGAAGACCTCCCGCTCGAAGATGATGACGATCTGTACGAATCGCCCCCTCGGTCGGCGTCACAGCAGGTCCGAAGCATGATCGAGTGGATCGCGGTGGCCGTGGGGGCCCTCTCGGTGGCGCTATTGATCAAGGCGTTCCTGCTACAAGCGTTCTTCATACCGTCGGGTTCGATGTTGGAGACCCTTCACATCAACGACCGGGTGCTCGTCAACAAACTCAGCTACCGACTCCACGACATCCACCGCGGCGACATCGTCGTGTTCGAGAAGCCACCACTCGCATCGGGTGAGATCAACGACCTCATCAAACGGGTCATCGCCCTGCCCGGAGAGACGCTCACCTTGCGCGACGGCGACGTCTATGTCGATGGCCTCAAGCTCGATGAGCCCTACGTCCTCGGCAAGCCATCGGTGCCCGAGCGCGACCTGATTCCCAACTGCGACAACCCGCCGGCCCCCGACCGTTGCACCGTGCCCCCCGGGTTCGTGTTCGTGATGGGCGACAACCGAACGGGTAGCAGCGACTCGCGCACTTTCGGCCCAATCGAGGAAAGCTCAGTGGTCGGAAGGGCATTTCTCAAGGTGTGGCCGATCGGCGACCTCGGGTTCCTCTGAGCCCTCGGCCGGTCTCAACGAGGTTCGTGATCGGCAAACGACGCAACGGCGTCGACCATCACATCGACATGATCGGAGTACACCGCGTCGATACCGATGTCGATGAGGGCAGCCAGGTGATGGTCGTACTGAGCGTCCCATCCGAAGGCAAGGACACCGAATCGGTGGACCAACGTGGTCAATCCACCGGTCCACTCCGTTCGATGCAGATTGAGGGCATCGATCCTCTCAGCAGCCAGATCGGCTGATCGTCGTTCCGGGCCCTCGGAGATGTCGCCAAGGCGGGTCGAGTTGACCAAGTGGATCTCAGGGGCCACAGAGCGCCACTCGACCAGCCGACTGAGTTCGGGGTGGCAAACCCAGAGCATCCCAGCAGCTCCATGGCGCCGAGCCACCTCCAGCATCTCCTCGAACGCTTCCGTGTCCTTCACATCGACACTGAGGGGAAGATCGCCACCGAGCTCGCGATAGAACTGGTCGAGCGTCGGTATGTGGGGCTTGAGATCAGAGCGGGGAACGTCGGCGATGAAACGCCGCGGGATTCGTTGATGCAAACCATCGTGGTCGAGCACGACCTGGCGGTCGGCGCTGAGCCAGACATCGGTCTCCAGACCGGACGCTCCGAGGTCACGAGCCAACTCGAAAGCCTCAATCGTGTTTTCGGGTCTGCGAGCCCGCGCCCCACGATGAGCAAACATGATCGGAGTGTCTACAAGGGCCGGGAGTCTGGTGCGCACCGCGGTCATCGTCGCGCGTCCGAGCCCTCAGTGCACGCATTGCTAGGTCACCGATAGGTCCAATTGCCCAGCGAATCCGGGTCCGTAGACCCTTTAGCCCCGACGACACAATGCCGATGGAGGGCGGTACGAGCGTTGAAGATCGAGGTGCTTCCAAGACATGGCTACCATCCGGGCAAGTTGCGAGACATGCGGTGACGTCGAACTCACCACTGCCGACGTGCGAGTGCGCGTCTGCATCGACGACAATCGCGGCGAGTACTCCTTCAGCTGTCCCGCGTGCCACATGACTGTGGTGAAGCCGGCCGAGCCACGCACCATCGACCTGCTCGTGGCCTCCGGTGTCGAGATGGACACTTGGACTCTTCCGGCCGAGCTGAGCGAACCTCGGGCCGGCCAGCCCATCTCCCATGATGATCTTCTCGAGTTCCACGACCAGCTACACGACGCGAGTTCCTGGGACGAAGCCCTCGAGCATCTCCTCGACGGCTGAGCCTCCAGGGCATCACTCTTCGAATTGGACCTCTCGGCTACCTTCCAAACGGTGCCTTTGATCGTCGTACTGCCCTCGCTGTCGATACTGGTCTCGGTGATCGCGGTCTCTTGGGCATTCCGCCAGCTCGGATCGGAGCTGAGTCGGCTTCGTCCAGCACTTCGTCGAATGACCGTCACCGCCGTCGCAGTCGACGAACTCGATCGCGAGGCCACCGCCATGGGAGCGAGAGCGTCGCGAACAGCTCTCGACGCCCGGCAACGGCTGCAGCGGCCGCTCCCACGTAACAAACCGCTAGCTCGCTAGAGTTTCGACATGGGAAATCTCGGTGGTCCGGAGATTCTTGTGATCTTGGTCGTGGCGTTGATAGTGCTCGGCCCGGCCAAGCTGCCGGAAGCCGCTCGGCAGGTCGGTAAGGCCGTGACCGAGCTCAGAAAGCTGTCCAGCGGATTCCAGCAGGAAATGCGCGACGCCATGGTCGACCCTGAAGTACGGGCCGAGGCCAAGGAGATAGGTAAGCAGCTATCGGGCAAGGCAACCCCACCAGCACCCGCTGTCCTGGCATCCGACCCTACCCCCATTCCCGAGGTCGCCCCTCCGGCCAGTCCAGATGCCAACTCTGCGGCCGTAGACGGCAACGAGTCGACCCCCGAGCCCGAAGACTGACCCTCGATGGCGACCCAGACCCAAACCAAGAGTGAGGGCCAGATGTCCCTCATGGAGCATCTGGCGGAACTCCGCAAGCGCCTCATCATCTCGTTCGCCTCGATCGCGGTTGGCGCGGTGATCTGTTGGATCGCCTACGGAGAGATCATCGACTTTCTTCTCAAGCCCTACTGCGACACCAAGGCGGCCGACGAGAGTTGTCGTCTCTTCGTACAGAACCCACTCGAACCGTTCAATGTCAGAATCAGCGTCGCCTCCTACGGCGGAATCGTTCTCGCCATGCCGGTGATCATGTGGCAGGTGTGGCGCTTCATCGCCCCCGGATTGAAGTCCAGCGAGAAGCGCTACGCGATCCCGTTCATGGCCGCCTCCATATCCTTGTTCGCTCTCGGTGGGAGCTTGGCCTACTGGAGCCTGCCACGAGCGCTCGAGTTCCTTCAGAGCCTGGGAGGGGAGAACTTCGAGGAGATCTTCTCGCCGATCGAGTACGTCGGCTTCGTGATCAAAATGATCGTGGCCTTCGGCATCGGGTTTGAGTTCCCGATCCTGTTGATCTTCCTTCAGATCATGGGGATCGTGCACAACCGCACCCTTCGATCGATACGCCAGTACGCGATCATCGGAATAGTCGTGGTCGTGGCCTTGATCACACCGAGCGGCGATCCCTACACGCTGCTCGTCATGTCGATACCGATGTATCTGTTCTACGAGATAGCGATCATCTACGGTCGTATCAGGGAGCGCCGACGCGCTTCCACCGGGTGAGCCCGGGGCCTCCGGCCTTCGAACTGGACCGCTTCCAGAGGGAAGCTGCAGCCCACATTGATGCCGGTCGCAGCGTCCTCGTTGCGGCTCCGACAGGCGCCGGGAAGACCGTGGTCGCTGAGCATGCCATCGATCGGGCGATCGCGAACGGCAGGAGAGCGATCTACACGGCGCCTATCAAGGCCCTGTCCAACCAGAAGTACAACGATCTGGCTCATCGTGTCGGAAGTCGACGAGTGGGTCTTCTAACCGGCGACAACACGATCAATGGGGACGCCGACGTTGTGGTCATGACCACTGAGGTTCTCCGAAACATGCTCTACGAGGGGCGCGACCTGAGCGACCTGGAGGTGGTCGTGCTCGACGAGGTCCACTATCTCGAAGACTCGTTTCGGGGGCCGGTCTGGGAGGAAGTGATCCTCAATCTTCCCCTCCACGTCAAGCTGGTGTGCCTGTCGGCCACCGTGTCCAACGCCGAAGAAGTCTGCGGCTGGCTCGACACGGTGCGAGGCAGCACAGAGCTGGTCGTCGAGACCACCCGCCCGGTCGACCTGACCAACCTCTACGTGGTGGGCGACCGTAAATCCGAGAAGCCCCACGTCATCGACACTCTCGTCGATGCAAATCCGAATCCCGAAGGACATCGATTCGACACCGATCTTCGGCGAGGTCGCGACAAGGGCAAGAGCCGCCGTCCCCAGTGGCGAACTCCCCATCGTCTCGATGTGATCGACCTTCTACAGCGACAAGACTTGCTGCCCACGATCTGGTTCGTATTCAGCCGCAAAGGTTGCGACGAGGCGGCTGAGACGCTCGAGCGGGCAGGATCCCGCTTCACCACCCCTGAGGAGGCCGCTGAGGTCCGGTCCATTGCCGAGGAGAAGATCTCCTCGCTCGATCCGAGTGATCTCCAGCTGCTCAACGCCGAGTCCTGGATTAGGCGGCTCGAGCGCGGCATCGCCAGCCACCATGCCGGACTCGTTCCTGCCTTCAAGGAGGCGGTGGAGCTCTGCTTCGCGAGAGGTCTCGTGAGGGTGGTGTTCGCAACCGAGACCCTTGCTCTCGGGGTCAACCTTCCCGCCAGGAGTGTGGTGGTCGACCAGCTCTCCAAGTTCACCGGTGAGACCCACGAACTCCTCACCCCCGCTCAGTTCACTCAAATCACTGGCCGCGCCGGACGCCGAGGGATCGACAAGATCGGTCATGCTCTCGTGCCATGGTCACCTTTCGTCACCTTCGATCAGGTGGCCTCATTGGCGTCGAGCAAGAGCTTCCGTCTCCGATCGGCGTTCAAGCCCAACTACAACATGGCGATCAACCTGCTCACCAGCCACACCCCTGATGAAGCGAGAGCGCTTCTGGCTCGCTCGTTCGCTCAATACCAGTCGAACTCCGAACTGGCTCGGCTCGAGGTGCGCCTTTCCCGCGAAGCGCAGCGGGTGGCCGATCTCGAAGAAGAGGTCGGCTCGCAGCACGATCACGGCGAACCACCCGCAGCAGACCCGGCGACCATCAACGAGGCGATCACCCGCCTCAGACCGGGAGACATCATTTCCGATCCCGATGGTCGCAACTTGGCCGTGATGGGCGTGAGCTGGCGAAAGGGCGGACGAGCCCGTATTCGACTCGTGTCTGGCGGCGGCCACGACATCAGATGGGACTCCACCGAGCTCGAGCATGTTCCCGACACGATCGGACACATCGACCTACCCACTCCGCATGCCCCCGAACGCCAGGACTTCCGGGCCGATGTGGCCAGCAGACTCCGCCGGGCTCGCGTCAAGGGCGGGGCGCGCGCGGAGCGGCGCCGCAGGAGAGAGCCCGAACACTCGAGGGCCGACCTCCAGCGAGCCCGACAGGAAGTCGAACGAATCAAGCGGATGTCGGCCCGACACCGCGGGTCGATCCCACTTCAGTTCGACGCGATATGCGACGTGCTCCACCGCCGCAACCACATCGACGACTGGTCGGTGACCGACTCGGGCAAGATTCTCAGCCGGATCTACCACGAGCTCGATCTACTGGTCGTCGACTCCCTCGTGGCAGGCGTCTTCGATGGCCTCACCGCCCCTGAGCTCGCGTCGGTAGCCTCCACCTTCACCTACGAGCACCGCAGACCCGGACCAGCGCCCGATCCATGGTTTCCCTCCCAAGCGGCCAGAGCTGCCTTCAGGGAGATCTCAGGAGTCGCGAGTGAACTCAAGCGAGTGCAACGAAGGGCAGGCGTGACCCGCTTTCGTGACCTCGAGGGAGGATTCGCGGCGATGGCCCATTCATGGGCAGCCGGCGAAGACCTCGCGGTTCTTCTGGGCACCGACGACGACCTCACGCCCGGTGATTTCGTGCGGAACATCAAGCAGCTGGTCGACCTCCTTCGTCAAATCTCATCTGTGTCTCCCAATCCGGCCACCCGAACATCGGCCTCCAGCGCCGTTCAGGCCATACATCGTGGTGTGGTGGCCGTCTCCGGAGCGGTCGAGGAGCAATTGCTGTGAAGCGGGGAGAACACTGGGGCGAGCCCAGTCCGGTTCCGGACGACGCTGTCAGCGTCTCGGGAGACAAGGAAGCCCGTCGTCTGGTCGCCGACGCCCGACGAGCCGGGAAGCCACTGCCGCGTCTCCATTTGACCGGAGGCGATCTTGCCCGCGGCCTCGGGGGCGATGGGGGAGTGGGGCCGCCAACCGATCGAGCACCTACCCACGTTCGAGTCGACATCGGAGCAGTGCTGATCGACGGCCGACTTGATTGGTTCGTCGCACACCTCGTAGCTCGAGGCTCCTGGCTCCGGGGCCGTGTCGTGGTGGTGGCCAACAGCGACTTCATCGGAGAGTGGAACGTTGCGCCACGAGCCCATCCCGGCGATGGTCTGCTGGATCTCGTTGATTCCGATCTCGGTCTCTCCGACCGTCTCAAGGCTCGATCACGCCTGCGCTCAGGAACCCACTTGCCCCATCCCGGAATACTGAGTCGTCGGGCCTCGGCACTCCAGGTCGATCTCGAACGACCCACCACCATTCGTCTCGACGGAGAGTCGGTCGGGCAGGCCTCCAAGCTGAGCATCCGGACGGAGCCGGCGGCCCTCGAAATCTGGATCTGACCCTCCGGACCCAACCTCGACACCCGGCGTACCATGCCGCATGGACAAGGCCGCCGCACATGCCCGTATCCGCGACGAGATCGAGGGATTGGCTCCTGCACTGATCGAGCTTTCGCATTCGATCCACGCCAACCCCGAACTCGGATTCGAAGAACACACCGCCCACGACTTGCTGGCATCGGCCATCGAAGAGCAGGGGATCGAGGTCACCAGAGGCGCTTACGGTCTCGACACCGCCTTCGAGGCACGCGTTGGGAGTGGCGGTCCGGTCATCGCTGTGTGCTGTGAGTACGACGCCCTTCCCGGGATCGGACATGCCTGCGGCCACAACGTCATTGCCGCGGCCGGCCTGGGAGCAGGGCTCGCCGCCTCACGACTGGCCGATGAACTCGGAGGGACTGTGGTGATCCTCGGTACCCCGGCCGAGGAGGGAGGTGGAGGCAAGGAGTACCTGATCCGCCGAGGCGCATTCCAACACGTCGACGCCGCGATGATGGTCCACCCGGCCGATCGTGAGCTGCGGACCATGCACATCATTGCGGTGCACTCACTAGTAGTCGAGTATCGAGGTAGGGCTTCCCACTCCGCCGCATCGCCTGACGATGGGCTCAATGCCCTCGACGCGGCGGTGCTCGGATACAACAACATCGCGGCCCTCCGTCAGCACATCCGCCCCGACGAGCGAATCCACGGGATATTCACCCACGGTGGAGACAAGGCCAACGTCGTTCCTGAATACGCCGCGGCCCAGTGGCACGTACGGTCCACCACGGTCCAGTCCCTCCAGCCGTTACGTGAGCGAGTCGAGGCCTGCCTCGTAGCCGGTGCCACCGCCGCGGGCTGCGAGATCGAGATCCGCTGGAGCGACGTGGTGTTCGCCGACATGCGCGACAACAACGCCCTGCTCGACCTCTACGCCGACAACGCTCGTGCTCTGGGGCGCGACCCCCAACACGAGACCGAGTCCAACATGGTGATCGCCTCGACCGACATGGGCAATCTGAGCCATGTCGTCCCATCGATTCACCCCATGATCAAGCTCGCTCCCGACGGAGTTTCGATCCACACTCCGGAGTTCGCCGAGCACGCTGCGGCCACCACCGGCGACCAAGCCGCGCTCGACGGCGCCACGGCAATGGCCATGACCATCGCCGACTGT
>JAJCXW010000125.1 GCA_029263235.1 Acidimicrobiales bacterium | reverse complement strand
AAGTTGGTGCGTGCCGTGGCGAGCTACGAAGGCACACCGCCTGTTCTCGATCGACCCACCATCGACCGGGTGCTGAACCTCTACTTCACGGAGGATGTCGCATCGGCCGAGGATGAGTCACAGTCGGCGGACGATCAGAATCGATCCGATGGCCCCGACTCTGAAGAGGCAATCGAAGCCGGCCCGGTGACCACCTTCTAGAGAGGATCCGCCGGACACAGCGGGCGAACTGTGCCGTTCGCGACCTCATCGAGGCAGCGCAGTTCGGAAGGCTCTTCAACGGTGATGCCTTCACCTGACGCGAATGTCGATCGGATTGGCGCCGATCGATTGACAAGGTCTCGATCTGATCTATGTTTGGACCGTCCAAAAACATCCCTGAAGGAGCGTTCTCCCATGAGACGTCGTTTGTTGCTTGTTGTTGCTGCCGTCCTGGCATTCTCCCTGGTCGCTACCGCTTGCGGCGATGACGGGGGATCCACAGGCGGCGCGTCCGATGATGTGACGGCGGCATGGGTCTATATCGGCCAGCCCGGTGACGCCGGCTGGACCTTCGCTCACGACCAGGGGAGGCAGGCCGCCGCGGACGCGACCGGTGCCACCACACTGACCGTCGAGAACATCGCTGAAGGAAGCCCTGAGTTCGAACAGGCCGTGCGCGACTTCATCGCTGAGGGTGCCGACATCATCTTCGCCACCTCGTTCGGCTACATGGACGACATGGAGAAGCTGGCTGCGGAGTTCCCCGACGTGGTGTTCGACCACGCCACGGGCTTCAAGTCCAACGACACCAACTTCACGAATTACTTCGGCCGGGTGTATCAGCCCCGCTACCTGTCGGGCATGATCGCCGGCGCATCAACCACGACCGACACGATCGGTTACGTCGCGGCCTTCCCGATTCCTGAGGTGATCCGAGGCATCAACGCCTTCACGCTCGGTGCCCAGGTCACCAATCCTGATGTCACCGTTCAGGTCAACTGGACCTCTACATGGTTCGACCCGGCAGTCGAAGGAGACGCCGCAAGCGCCCTCCTGGAGGCCGGTGCCGATGTGATCGCAATGCATCAGGACTCGACCGCTGCCGGTGAGGCCGCTGAGGCTGCCGGCGCTCGTTGGGTTTCCTACAACTCCGACATGAGTGCCTTCGCTCCCAGCGCCTACCTAACTTCGGCGGTCTGGGACTGGGGTCCCTACTACACCTCGGTGATCGAAGAGGTCGGTGCCGGCACCTGGGATGCAACTCCCTACTGGGGCGGCATGGACGACGGAATCGTGAAGCTCGGAAGCATCGCCTCTGATGTTGATGCCGCTCTCGTCACCCAGGTCAACGACGTCGGCGATCAGATGACCGCCGGAACGTTCGATCCGTTCACCGGTCCGATCAACGACCAGGACGGAACCGAGCGGGTTGCCGCTGGAGTGTCCATGGATGATGGGTCGATGCTGGGCATGGACTGGTTCGTCGATGGTGTCGACGGGTCGGCCGGAGGGTGACAGAACCTGCCGTCGAACTCGACGGCATCTGGAAGCGATTTCCAGGCGTTGTAGCCAATGCCGGGGCGAACCTCACCGTTCGCCCCGGCACGGTTCACGCGGTGTTGGGTGAGAACGGGGCTGGCAAGACCACCCTCATGAATTGTCTGGCTGGCGTGTACCTCCCCGATGAGGGGACGGTGAAGCTCCATGGCCGCGAGATGCGATTCTCCTCGCCGGCCGACGCTCTGGCGGCCGGCGTGGGCATGGTCCACCAGGAGTTCCGTCTCGTACCGACTTTCACTGTCGCCGAGAACGTGGTGCTCGGTTCGGCGCCCCGTGTGATCTCGCGCCCGGAGATCAACCGGTCGGTGGCCGAACTGGCGGAAAGGTTCGGGTTCAGTGCCGAGCCCGAACGTCCGGTATGGCAGCTGAGCATGGGCGAGCGTCAGCGGGTCGAGATCCTCAAGGCTCTGTGGCGAGACGCGCAGGTCTTGATTCTTGACGAGCCCACGGCCGTCCTCACCCCCCAAGAAGCTGAGGATCTCGGTCGAGTGCTGAGGCAGATGGTTGGCGAGGGCCGATCAGTGCTCTTCATCAGCCACAAGCTCAACGAGGTGACCGCATTCTGTGATGAGGCCACGGTGTTGAGAGGTGGTGCCACGGTGGCGTCATCGGTGGCCATTGCCGATGTCGATTCGGCGGCTCTGGCCGAATTGATGGTCGGCTCATCCACCAAGTCCACCGAGACCGATGCTCAACGTAATACGGAGATGGGCGATGTCGTGTTGGCGGTCGACAACGTTTCCGTCACCGATTCCCGTGGGCTCACCGCAGTCGATGGGGTGTCTTTCGAGGTTCGCGCTGGCGAGATCCTGGGCATAGCGGGTGTTGCCGGCAACGGACAACGCCAACTCACCGACGCCATAGCCGGACTGGAGACCTGTCGGACCGGCTCTGTTGCTCTCATGGGCGATGATCTCACCTCGGCCACGCCTCGAGATCGTTTTCGTGCCGGGCTTGCCTACGTGCCGGAGGATCGGCTCGGAGTGGGCCTCGCCCCGAAGCTTCCGATCGCGGAGAATGCCGTGATGCGCCACTATCCCAAGATGCGGCGTGGCCCGATTCTGTTGTGGGACAGAGCCAAGGAATTCTCGGCGGAACTCGTTTCCCGATTCGAGGTGAAGGTCGGCCGGGTAGAAGATCGGTTGGCATCACTGTCGGGAGGAAACCTCCAGCGACTGCTATTGGGCCGGGAGTTGAGTAGCGAGCCGAGTGTGGTGGTGGCGTCTCAACCCACCCGCGGACTCGATGTCCATGGTGTCGCCGCCATCCAGCGGTTGCTGGTGGAGCAGCGCGACCAGGGAACGGGAGTGCTGATGGTGTCGGAGGATCTTGATGAGCTTCTGGTTCTCGCCGACCGGATACTGGTGATGTCCGAGGGACGGGTGGCCGGCAAGTTCGATCCTGCCGTCGCCTCCAGAGCCGAGATCGGCGCAGCAATGGCGGGTGTGTCGTGAAGCGACTCGTACTCGCTCGCCGAGAAAACCCGACCAGAGGCGGTCAGCCTCTGGCCTTCCTCGTCGGACTGGTGTTCGCGCTGGTGATCGGCGCACTGCTCTTGTGGTCCTCAGGCGATCCGGTAATCGACACCTACCAACGAATGTGGGAGCGGTCGTTCGGATCGCGCGATGTGATCTCCGCCACGCTCAACCGGGCGGTTCCGTTGGCGCTGGCCGGTCTGGCCGTGAGCATTGCCGCCAAGATGGGACTCTGGAACATCGGAGCCGAAGGCCAGATCCTCTTCGGCGCCACAGCCGCAGCGGGCATGGCACGTATCGGCGATTCTTGGCCCGGCCCCGTGCTCATCACGGCGATGCTGATAGCGGCCGCAATCGGTGGCGCTCTCTGGGCTCTCGGCCCCGCACTTGCCCGCTCAGAGATCGGTGTGAGCGAGATCATCACAACTCTGATGCTCAACGAGGTGGCGCTCAGAGTGATTCGGTATCTGCAGAGTGGGCCATGGAAAGATCCGGACGGATTCGGAAACCTTCAGGTCACACCACTACCCGATCAAGCGGCTCTCGGAAACATCTGGGAGAGGGCCCATCTAGGTGTTCTCATTGCCCTAGCGGTGATCGCGTTCTTCGCCTGGTTCATGACCCGCAGTGTCTGGGGTTACGAACTACGAATTGCCGGGTCTTCGGCCAAGGCCGCCACCTACATCGGCATCTCGATGCGGACCAAGGTCCTGGGAGTGCTGCTGCTATCGGGCGCCGTGGCGGGGTTCGCCGGCGGAATCGAACTCACCGGAACGGCTTCTCGTCTCAACGAAAACATCTCCAACGGGTTCGGATTCGCGGGAATCATCGTCGCTGCTCTGGCCCTGATGAGGCCCAGTGGCGTGTTGGTGGTGGCGGTCGCGTTCGGTGGCCTACAGGTCGGTGGTCAGAGCATTCAACTGTTGGGCGTCTCCTCGGCCGTGTCGGCGATTCTTCAGGCGCTGATCCTCTTCGGGGCGATCGGCGCAGGAGTGCTCTCGGCGTACCAGATTCGGCTCGTCGACCGGAAGGTGGCGTGATGATATTCGGTGGAATCACCATCACTGAGGCTTCGGTCATCGGCTTGATCGTCGCCAGTCTCCAGTTCGCGACCCTTCTCTACCTGGCGGCGCTCGGGGAGACGATCGCTGAGCGAGCCGGAGTTCTCAATCTCGGTGTCGAGGGCATGATGGCGATGGGGGCGATGGCCGGCTACGTCGGCGGTGTCGCCAGTGGCAGCCCCTGGATCGGTTTTCTCGTGGGCGGCCTCGCTGGTGCCCTGCTGGCTTCGGTGCACGCTGTTGCTGCGGTCGCGTTGGGCGCCGACCAGGTCGTGAGCGGTCTCGCTCTCACGATTCTCGGTCTGGGACTCGCCAATTTCCTCGGCGACAGCTACACCTCCGACACTCGCCGGTCGTTGTTCAAGGACGTCGACATCCCCGGCCTGTCCGACATTCCGTGGGTCGGTGAGACGATCTTCTCGGCCTCTCCGATCACGTATGTGGCGGCTGCTCTCGGGGTCTTGACTTGGTTCGTGCTGTCGCGCACCAGCATCGGTCTCGGATTGAGAGCGGTCGGTGAAAGCGCCTCCACCGCCGACTCTGCTGGTCATGGAGTTGCTGCCATTCGAATGACAGCGGTTGTGATTGGTGGAGCGATGGCCGGGTTCTCCGGCGCATTCCTCACACTCGACACGGTCGGTGCCTGGAGCGAGGGGATCACGGTCGGCCGTGGCTGGATCGCGGTGGCTCTCGTGATCTTCGGTGCGTGGCGGCCGGGACGTGTCGGTCTGGGTGCACTCCTGTTCGGATTCACGCTCGCTCTCGAGAGAAGGCTGCAGCCGTTCGGTATCGAGTTCTCTCCGATCCTGTTGTCGATGCTGCCCTACATCTTGACGGTCGGTGTTCTGGTCGTCATCTCCTACCGGGCTCGCAACCAGCCGTCACCTACACCCGCCGGCCTCGGCATCGCCTACCGGCGTGAGGAGCGGTGAGTCAGGCGTCGAGCACGCGATGGCGAGCGTCTTCTGCGCTCACCACCGGCGGTTCGGTCGACCACGGGAAGTTGATCCACTGGTCGGTGCGCTTCCAGACGTAGTCGCACTTCACCAAGGAGTGTGACTTCTCGTAGAGCACGGCGGTGCGTACTTCACCGACACGTTCGAGGGTGAAGTCGTTGACCATCTTGAGGGTGTGGCCGGTGTCGGCGACATCGTCGACGATCAGGACCTTGGCGCCGTCGAGTTCGACGAAGTCGACGTAGGGCGGCAACATCACCGGGACCGGTAGTCGCTCGTCGACACCTGTGTAGTACTCGACGTTCATCACGTAGATGTTCTTCACCGATAGGGCGTATCCCATCGAGCCGGCGACGAAGAGTCCGCCGCGGGCGATCGACAGGATCATCTCCGGCCGGTAGCCGTCGGCGGCCACCGTCTGCGAGAGTGATCTGACGGCCGTGCCGTAGGTGGACCAATCGAGGGTTTCGCGTTCGTCGCTCATCGCCGCACCGTATCCCGAAGTTCGTGACCCTGTGCGAACCCGCCGGGATGTGACCACAGGGCCGCGATTGGGTCAAACTGTGCCCTCCGCGACGAGCCAACGCCGCTGCCTATGAAGGAGTCGACTGATGATTCACGAAGTGATGGAACGGTGGC
Organism: Acidimicrobiales bacterium; assembly: GCA_029263235.1. Classification (GTDB taxonomy): domain Bacteria; phylum Actinomycetota; class Acidimicrobiia; order Acidimicrobiales; family Aldehydirespiratoraceae; genus SZUA-87. The sequence continues at coordinate 6,387 of JAJCXW010000125.1, read as the reverse complement.
ACCGCCACCTGCGCGGGGAGCTTCCGGGCGGCCTCGATGAGCTGCTTCACCCCGACGTGGTGTTCCTGTCGCCGGTGGTGTTCACCCCCCAGCGCGGACGCGAAATCACCAAGCTCTATCTCTCGGCGGCCTCAAAGGTTCTTCCCGGTGATGCCGGGGGTGCCGGATCCGGTCCGACCCCAGCGGACCCCGCCGACAAGTTTCACTACGTCAAGCAGATCCTCGATGGCAACCATGCGGTGTTGGAGTTCGAGACCAAGGTTGGCGACATCGTGGTCAATGGCATCGACATGATCACTTGCGACGACGACGGGAAGATCATCGAGTTCAAGGTGATGGTCAGGCCGAAGAAGGCCATGGAGATCCTGCACATGCAGATGCAGGACATGCTCGAAACGCTGGGCGGGGTGGAAGGCCTCTAATCCACCGGGGATGCTCAGGTCACGTCGACCCTGATCGTGTGCCACCCCTCGGCCCCGTCGGGGCGCGGATTGGCAGGGCCGAGCGGCTGTAGGTCGCCGCCGCCGTCGTAGGCCCTCACCGTGATGGTGTGGTCGCCGGCGGGGGCCTCCCATCTGGTGTTCCACAGCACCCATGTTTCGTCGGTGGTGACCTCGCTGAGCTCACATTCGATCCACGGCCCCTGATCGACCGACACCTCCACCCGCGAGATGCCTCGGGTCGGGGCCCAGGCCACACCGGCGATGGGTGTAGCGCCGGCGATCACGTCGGCGTTGCGGCGCGGCACGTCGATCCGAGAGGTCGTCTTCATCGGGCCTTCCTTCGACCAGCCACGGGGTATCCAGAATCCGTCGAAGTCGTCCCACGTGGTGAGCCTGATCTCTTCGATCCATTTGACCGCCGACACGTATCCGTAGAGGCCGGCCACCACCAGTCGTGCCGGGAAGCCGTGAAGAATCGGAAGTGGTTCGCCGTTCATGCCGACAGCGAGCAGGGCGTTGCGACCATCGCCTATGACCTCGGTCGGGAAGCCGGCGGTCCAGTCGTCGACGCTACGTCCGACGATCTGGGTGGCGCCCGCTTGGACCCCGGCGCGGTCGAGGAGGGTCTCCAGCGGCACTCCGGTCCAGGTGGCGTTGCCGACCAGGTTGCCGCCGATCTCGTTGGACACGCACGACAGTGTGATCGTGTGATCCTCCAGGTCCATGGCGAGTATCTCGTCGAATGTGACCTCGAACGGATTGTCGACCATGCCTGTGAACGAGAGCTTCCAATCGGCGGGGTCGACCTGGGGGATCGAGAGAGCGGTGTCGATCCGGTAGAAGGAGTTGTTGGGGGTGATGTAGGACGAGAGGCCGCTCAACGCGTCTTCGCCGATGGCAGGTGCGGTGGTGGTCGGAGCGGTGGAGGGCGGGTTGACGGTGGGCAGCGCCAGCGCGTCGCGGGCGGTCTCGGCCGCCGATGTGCCGCGTACGCCCCGGCCGAGGCCGAGAGTGGCGAGAGCGGCTGCTCCGGCACCCGCAGACCAGATCAGAAAGGCCCGGCGTGTGGCCCGGGGGTCGACGGGGTCCTCCAGTGCGGTTCGCAGTCGGGTGGGCCGCTGGAGTCGCTCCAGGAGAAACACCAGCAGGGAAGCGCCGATTGCTGCTGCCACGAGCGACCAAATCCAGCTTGCTCCTGCCGATGACATGGGGTTTCTGGCGGTGGTGAATCCACCGAACAACCCGAACAGCCCGAAGCCTGCGATGGCCGGCCAGCGTCCGTGGCGGTGGCTCAGATCGCCGATCAAGGCTCCGAAGACGATCGAGAGGATGGAGATTCCCCACAGCAAGATCGGCTTGTCGGCGTTGCCCGCGGTCTCTATCCCCAGAGCAGCAATGCTGCCGGGGGCGATGTCGATGACCCACTCGCCGACACCGAGCACGAGACCGGGGATGTTGTCGGACAGGCCCGAGACGAGCTCTCCGAATGCGAGAGACATCGAAGCGGCGAGCGCGCCGGCGGCCAAGCCGTAGTATCGCGGACGATGCTCCGTCTCTTCCTCCGTCCCCAACTCCGTCTCCGTCTCGCTGGTTGTCATGGTCTCTCCGGGAGTTGGTTGGCAGCACCGGCTGCGGCGATTCCCGGGGGGCTCGATGGCCGGTAGATGTCAGGGCCGCCGAAATCGCGCCGGCCAGGTGAGTCGGGAATGCGACAGTCTGGTCGCTGAAGCGCTTCTATCGATGTCGGGTACCAAATTTCCGGTAGCGAGTGAACCGGTGGTCGAGGTGGTCGAGGCCGGCTGTCTCGACAAACTCGCCTCAGCGTCGGTCCGACATCGGCTGGCCCCGGTGTTGGTCGATGTGCTCGACTCCGTGCAACTCGACGTGCCTGAAGAGATCCGGGCGGGGGTCGAGGCCGACCGCGTTCAGCGGATGCGGTCGATGTCGGCCCTTGGTCGTGTGGCAACTGCGCTCGACGAAGGCGGACTGCAATGGGCGGCGTTCAAGGGGCCGGTGGTGGCGTCGCTCATGTCTCGCCCCGAGCTTCGTAGATTCAACGACATCGACATCTTGGTTCGGGGCCGCGACTTCGGGGCGGCAATCGACACTCTTGTGAAGGTTGGCCTGGAGGAACTCAACCAGAACTGGGACGGCTACGTTCGCCACCGTGTCGGGGAGGTCCCCATGACTCTTGGACCCGTCAACGTCGACCTGCATTGGCACCTGGTGGGGCTCGGCGTGCACCGGTCGACCATCGACTTGTCGCCCGACGAGATGCTCGAGCGGGTCCGTAGGCGCAAGATCGCCGATGTCGAGGTGAGCGTTCTCGATTCAGAGGATCAGCTTCTCCACTTTGCGCTCCACTCAGCGCTTTCGGGGGCCCAGCGGCTGGATCAACTTCGCGACATGGCCGTGTTGATCGAGGCCGATCCGGTCGACTGGGATCGGTTCGCCACCAGGGCGAGAGACGGTGGTGTCGCCCGACTCGTGGCCCACGCCCTCGATCGCTCGCGTGTCGTGGTCGGAGCCGATGTCGACGCCGAGTACCTACGCGAGTTGGGTGGACGACCGGTGTCGGCCCGGCGATGGCTCGACGATCGCAGTTCGCGGCCCCCGACGCAGACGCGCGCGATCAGCGTGACCTTCTGGCGCGACGGCTTCGTCAACACCGTCAGCGCCCTTTGGTGGAGCCTGCGTATGAGGTTGGCAACGATGGTGGGTCGGGGGACCGGCTGGGATGTGAGCGACGAAGGCGGCCCGTTGCACTATTCGACCTCGAGCGGAGGTTCGGAGCAGCGGGAGGCATTCATCAACGGTGCCGCGGTGTGGAAGTGAATCCCTGACGCGACGAAGGCCGGGCGAGGCCCGGCCTTCGTCAGATCTACGGAAGTCGAATTCAGGTGTCTTCGTACTTGAGGAACGATCCGCGGACGACCTGGATGTCGCCTCCGAGTTCGCCCTCAAGGTCGACCTTCTGGTCGACTTCCGGCTTTTCGTACTTCATATCCACTCCGTTCGTCGGTAACCACGCAGAGTAGTAGATGGACCTGAGCCTGGCAAGGACCCGGCTGGCGCGAAGAAGGCCGGGCCAACAAGCCCGGCCTTCTCAGGAGGAAATGGAAAGCTGAGTATGGCTATGACTCGTAGACGCCAGAACCCCGGGTGGGCTTGGTCTGCTCCCAGTCGCCGAGCTTGCCTTCGAGATCGACCTTCTGTGTGATCTTGGGCTCTTCGTACTTCATGGTTACCCCTTGATTGCTGTGTGCCGTTGTTACCACGGAGAGTAGCAGAGGCTTGATCCGAGAAGAGAAATGTTGTGAATTGACTCGGCTAGCGTCGTCGGAGCCCAATGGCCCTCGCTAGACCGCGAAGGCGAAACACCAGGTCACCGCCGAGTCGATCGAGCGTTCCGAAGGAATGGTCGGTCCCGGTAGTGGTGCTGGAGACCACCCGGCCGATCAGGCGGGACCGCGAAACCGGCGAGTCGTCGGCCCGGTTGCCCACCCCTCGACAGGTGACGGTGTCTTTGCCGATGTGACGAATCCGGTGTACGAGGACCTGCCCGGTCTCACCGGTGAAGGCCCAGACCTCGCCGCGCCGCGGAGATGACGACCGAGTGATCGTCACGACGGCGCCCGACTCAATCAGCCCTTTCATGCTGGACCCCGACACAGGAATTGATATGTCGCCGTTGTCGAGTCTCGATACGAGAAGCCGAGCTATGGCATCCGGGTCGCCGGCGGGTTGGTCTGGGGTCACGGCCACACGAGAGAAGCTACTCCGCGGCCGGTCCCCGTGGCCGTGACGGTAATCGGCTTGTATGTGTGAATGGTCTCAACGGACATGGTCATCGACGTCGGGGGAGTGGCGGTGTCGGTGGTGGCCGACCCCGCCTATTCGGTGTTCGCCACCGACCGAATCGGGTCGTTGCGTTCGGCCGAGCCGCCCACGATCGTGCTTCGGCTTGGACCAGACCAGCCGGCGCCGCCGGAGCGGGATCCCGACCAACACCTGGAGATGATCGATTCGTGGTCTGAAGGCAACGACCTCTGGATGAAGCTCGGCAACGCTGTCACCCTGGTCAGTGGCAACGAGGTCATCGTCGGAGGGTCGATCGACGGTGGCGCCGGCTACAAGTCGATCGATCTCATGGTGCAGTTCGGACTGGCGGCCGCCATGGCATCACCGGATCGGATCATGGTCCATGGTGCGGTGGTCGCGAAGAACGATGAGGCGCTACTGGTTGTCGGCAAGAGTGGGCGGGGGAAGTCCACCGCCGCCACCGCCGCGATGGCCAACGGATGGGAACTGCTGACCGACGACCTTGCGGTTGCTCATCCGGTGAAGCGGCGGGTGAGGGGGGTGGCGCGTCCACCGCGAATCCCGGCCGATCTGGCGAGCTCCTACGGCATCGAGGGCCGGCTGGAGCTGGGCGAACGGGGGCGGTTGATCCTCGACGTGGAAACTCTCGCCAGGGGTGATCGGCGTTTGGCGGGCCTGGTGCAGGTCGACCACGGCGACTCTGGGAGTCTCACAAGAGTTCAGCAGGCCGACCTGCACGCCATCGACGATGCGCTAGCGGTGCCGCCGTTCGGGCCGGTGATGCGACGTCACCTGGTGTCGGCGGCTGCGCTGGTGTCCATCCCCACATTCCAACTGCAACATGCCGCCGACGAGACGATTCGAGCCGACCGAGCCGTCGAGTTGCTCGACGAAGCTCTGCGCCTGGCGGTCGAGGGCTAGACCGGGCCGGTCAGTAGGTGGCGAGGGTTCCGGTTCGGCGGGCGCTCCCGACCGCTCGACGGAATATCAACACTGCCAACGGCAGAAGCACCGCGGTAAACACGGCGAGGATCACCAGTTCGTCGAAACTCGAGGCGAAACCCTCCCTGGCTTGCACCAGTTCGCGCATGCCGCGGACGCCGTAATAGGCGGGCACCAGCTTCGACATGGCCTGCAGCCATCCGGGTAGAACCTCGATTGGGTAGAGCGCGCCCGACAGAAGCATCGTGATCTGCCGAATCGGCCCCCCGAACGGATCGCCTCTCTTGACCAGGACGATCACCGCGGCCGCGACTATCCCGATGGCCGCGAACGAGGCGGTGGTCAGAACCAGCAGGGGAAGCGCAAGAAGGAGGGGAGCGACCGGGACGCCGTCGCCGAACACGCCGAGCCCGACTCCGAGCAGGACGATGGACTCCGATGCGGCGAAGAGTGCGGGCACGAGGAATCCTCCACCGAGCACCACCCACATCGGTGTCGGCGTGGTGAGCACCGCCTCGAGCGTGCCGTCGGATTGCTCGGCCCTGATGTTCATCGAAAACGCCGAGACCCCCAGGGTGGCGAAGGTGGTGACGATCGCTCCTATCAATACGAACTCGAAGTAGCCGCCGTGGAGATCTGCTATCGCGTCGGGCTTCCCGACGAATTCGCCCACGAAGTAGAACGAGACGGCGAAGTACCAGATGCTGAGGAATCGCAGGATCATGTTGAGGCGGTACGACGTGAAGATCACGCCGTCGCGTTTCGCTATGGCGAAGAGTCGGTGAAGGTTGGATCTCACGATGAACCCTCCCGAGAAGTGGATTCGTCGTCCACCAGTCGCCGGATCGTGGCACCCAGCCCAGCCGGATCACCGGCGAGTTCGGAGGCCGAACCCTGCCAACGAATACGTCCTCCGGCGAGGGCCAACACCCGGTCGCAGACCGACACGACCTCATCGAGGCGGTGGCTGGCCATCAGGATGGCCCGGCCTTCGCCGGCCATGCGGCGAAGGTCGTCGCAGACCTCGGCACCGGCGACGGGGTCGAGACTTCGGGTGGGCTCATCGAGAACCACCAGTTCGGGCTCGTGCAGGGTGGCCCGGGCGATGGCCAGTTGGGCTCTCATGCCCGACGAGTAACCGAACACGGCCTTGTCGCGATGGGCCAGCCCACGTTGCTCG
>JAJCXW010000124.1 GCA_029263235.1 Acidimicrobiales bacterium | reverse complement strand
CGTAACCATCAAGCTGCTCGACAATCTGGTCCTATTCGTTGACACGACCGGAGAAACCCTCAAGCTGCCCCTCCCGATCCGAGGCACCCGTGGCGACATCCTCGCCCTGATCGTGACTGGTGACTGATCACACAGCGAATTGGTCCGGTGAGGCTTCGACGCCCAGCCGCAGGCCGCCCAACACCAAACCAGATCACAATCGCTGTAACACCAAGAGCCGGTCGGTGGACCGAGGCCCAGATCGGCTCTTCGGGAGTCAGCGCCGTGGGACGGTGACGGCGGGGGACACCGAGGGCGGTCCGGCTAGTATCGGAAGCTGTGTCCGAGGAGAGATCAGATCGAGGTGGATCCGGTGGACGGCGCGACAGCGATTCACGCCCGAGGCGCGGTAGGCCCGATCCCAACGAGGGATTGGCCGGACCGGCGAATTGGGGACGAGTGGCTCGGCGTGGCGCCGGCGGACTGAACGAACCACTTCCGGAGCCGTTCGACGATCGTCGTTCAGATCGAAGGTCAGGTCGTGACGACAAGGACGCCAAGCGAGGCGCCGAGTCCGAGACGCCCGACGGTTCGGGCAAGCCGTTGCCTCCGAAGCCCGAGCGCAATCTTCCCGATGGCGACGACCTTCGCCGGTCCGCCGATAAGGCGGTGAAGAGGTCGCGTCGTCGGACTGTGCGTGATCGCAAGCCGCTGCCGGCGAGACCGGTCGCGGTTTTGGCACCGGAGGTCAGCCTTCGCCGAATGGTCGACGACCAGCGAGCCCGTCGGCTCGCCCGCCGACTGAAAGAGGCGGGGAAGGCTTTCGAGTCAGAACGCTTCGACGAGTGTCGGAAGGTTCTCGTTCCCTTCGTCAGAGAAGTGCCGACCCTCGCGGAGAGTCGCGAGCTTCTCGGTCTCTCGATGTATCGCATGGGGCGCTGGAAGGAAGCGATCACTCAGTTGGAGGCGTTCCGCGAACTGAGCGGCTCCACCGAGCAACACCCGGTCCTGGCCGATTGCCACCGCGCTGTCGGGCACTGGGCCGACGTGGAAGAGCTGTGGACCGAACTCGGTGAGGTCTCACCGAGTTCGGCGTTGATGAACGAGGGCCGAATCGTGTTGGCTGGGGCGCGAGCCGATCAAGGCGACGTGCCCGGAGCGATCCGGGTACTCGAGGACGGCTGGCGGCTGCCGAAGAAGCCCCGCCCACATCACCTTCGCCGGGCCTACGCCCTGGCTGATCTCTACGAGCGAGTGGGCCGCAATCCGAGGGCCCGCCAGCTGTTCACATGGATAGCGAACCATGATCCCGATCTCGCCGACGTGACGGCCCGGGTCCGTTCCCTCAACTGATCATCGGCCGCTTCGGTCCACAGTGTCGTACCTCGCCGGTACGGTCTTCAACGACTTCCCCCATGGACTGCACTCGATCAGTCGAGCAGAAGAGGGAGTCAGTTGTGAACGAGTCAGAGATGAATGAGTCCGGATTGAACGTGGCGATCATTCGGGGAACGCTTTCGAGTCCGCCGCGTCGCCGAAGTCTTCCATCGGGCTCGGAGATGGCGAGCTATGAGATCACCACCACAGACTCCGACGGTATTCGTCGGTCAGTCCCGGTCGTCTGGATCGATCCGTCGCGTCCGCCTGGGCTCGAATCCGGCGATGAAGTCGTAGCGGTCGGGTGCGTCCGTCGACGCTTCTTTCGGGCCGGTGGTTCCACTCAGAGTCGGACCGAAGTGGAGGCGAGCCTGGTGGTCAGGCCCGGCTCACCTCGGGCGGTGAAGGCAGTACAGATCTGCATCGATCGTGCGGCCGAATTGAACCAGCGCTGATGGCGACGGATGGGGTCCGGGATGGCTACGGTGGGCAGCGCCGGCGAGTGGCTGGCCCAACCTCCCCCAGGAGTACCTACCGTGGACATCGAAAGCCTGCTCGGCGATTCGGCCGAGTCATTGCTGGGACATGAGAGCACCACCATCCCACGAGGGGCACTGACCCTTCCGGGCCCCGATTTCATCGATCGCACATTTCTCCAGAGCGACCGTTCGCCGCAGGTTCTTCGCAACCTCCAGGCCTTGTTCTCGAACGGGCGTCTCGGCGATTCCGGATATGTGTCGATCCTTCCTGTCGATCAGGGAATCGAACACTCAGCTGGAGCATCATTCGCGCCCAACCCCGAATACTTCGACCCGCTACGAATCGTCGAGTTGGCAATGGAGGGCGGCTGCAACGCGGTCGCCTCCACCTTCGGGGTCCTGGCGATGGCGTCGCGCCGCTACGCCCACAAGATTCCGTTCATCGTCAAGATCAACCACAACGAACTGGTGACCTACCCCGAGACGTTCGACCAGATCATGTTCGGTAGCGTCGACCAGGCGTTCGACCTCGGCGCGGCCGGTGTCGGAGCCACCATCTACTTCGGCTCCGATGAGAGCAACCGACAGATTCAAGAGGTCGCGGCAGCGTTCGCTCGAGCCCACGAACTTGGCATGTTCACCGTTCTCTGGTGCTACCTCCGCAACTCCGGCTTCAAGGCCGACGGCACCGACTACCACGCAGCCGCCGACCTCACTGGTCAGGCCAACCACCTGGGGGTCACCCTCGAGGCCGACATAATCAAGCAGAAGCTGCCGACCAACAACGGCGGCTATCGAGCAGTCGGTTTCGGCAAGACCCACGATCTCGTCTACGACGAACTCAGCTCCGATCACCCGATCGATCTCTGCCGATATCAGGTAGCCAACTGCTACATGGGCAGGATCGGCCTCATCAACAGTGGCGGAGCCTCGTCGGGCGCAACCGACCTGGCCGAGGCGGTAACCACAGCAGTGGTCAACAAGCGGGCCGGTGGCACCGGCCTCATCAGCGGGCGAAAGGCGTTTCAGCGTCCGATGGCCGAAGGCATCGAGCTCCTGAATGCCATTCAGGACGTGTATCTCGACCAGTCGATCACGGTCGCCTGAGCAGATCAACCGGTCCAGAAGAAGGCCACTGAGACGTGTCGGCCCCGACCAACAAACAGACCGATATGGGACCTTTGGCAGGATTGGTGCCTGCATGTCCCCAAGGACTACCGCGGCGCGGTTATCGTGACCCGGCCAATCGACGCAGATTACGTCGGACAAGGAGATTCTCGTGACAGACACCGACGAGCGGACGTCAGAGATTCAGGAAGTCGAACGCATCATCGTTCGATTCGCCGGCGATTCCGGCGACGGAATGCAGCTGACCGGCGACCGGTTCACCGCGGCAAGTGCCATGTTCGGAAACGACCTGGCCACCCTGCCCGAGTACCCCGCTGAGATTCGGGCGCCTGCCGGCACGCTCGCGGGCGTATCGGCGTTCCAGGTACACATCGCCGATCACGACATCCTCACCCCGGGCGACTCTCCCAGTGTGCTCGTCGCGATGAATCCGGCGGCACTGAAGGGTGAGCTCCCGAAGCTCGAGGAACACGGCACGGTCATCATCAACACCGACGCGTTCGATGAGCGGAATCTCCAGAAGGCCGGCTACGACTCCAACCCCCTCGAAGATGATTCTCTGGCCGGCTACTCGGTGATAACCGCAGCCATGACCGACATGACCAAAGAGGCATGCAAAGACCTCGGGGTCAAGCAACGCGACGCCGAACGAACGAAGAACTTCTTCGCTCTCGGCATGGTCTCGTGGCTCTACTCGCGGCCTACCGAGCCCACGGTCGACTGGATCCAGAACAAGTTCAAGGGCAAGGACCTCGTGATCGCCGCCAACGAGGCAGCGTTTCGCGCCGGCAACGTCTACGCCGAGAATGCCGACCTCTGGGCGAGTCGTCGGATCGTTCGGCCGGCCGTCTTGCCGGCTGGTACCTACACCAACATCAACGGCAATACGGCCCTGTCCTGGGGACTCTTGGCGGCTTCGGAGCTGTCCGGACTGCCGCTGTTTCTCGGTTCCTATCCCATCACGCCGGCGAGCGACATACTCCACGAACTGGCGAAACACCGAAACTTCGGTGTCCGGACCTTCCAGGCCGAGGATGAGATCGCGGCAGTGGGAGCGGCTCTCGGAGCGTCCTACGGCGGCCACATTGGTCTGACCACCACCAGCGGTCCGGGGTTGGCACTCAAGTCCGAGACGATCGGGCTGGCAGTGAGCCTCGAGATCCCCTTGGTGATCGTCGATGTCCAGCGAGGCGGACCGTCTACGGGCCTCCCCACCAAGACTGAGGCATCCGACCTCCTGATGGCGTTCTACGGCCGGCATGGCGAGGCCCCACTGCCGGTTGTCTGCGCCAACACGCCGGCCGACTGCTTCTTCGCCGCTATCGAAGCCACCAGGATTGCGCTCGAGTACCGCACACCGGTCATCCTGTTGTCCGACGGGTATCTGGCCAACGGCACCGAGCCATGGAGGCTCCCCGACGTGGCCGATCTCCCCAAGATCCACGTCGAGTTCCTGGAGGGCCCCAACCACGTCAATGAAGATGGTGAAGAGGAGTTCCTTCCCTACCTGCGCGACGACACCCTCACTCGACCCTGGATTCTTCCGGGCACAGCCGGGCTCGCCCATCGAGTCGGAGGCATCGAGAAGGACGTCACCGGAAACATCAGCTACGACCCTGCCAACCATGAATACATGGTGCGAACCAGGGCGGCCCACATCGCCAAGATCGCCGATTCGATCCCGGAGATCGTGCCGAAGGGAGACGTCGACGGCGACATCGTGGTCGTCGGTTGGGGCTCCACCTACGGGCCGATCACCGCCGCGGTCGGGCGAATGCGCCGCAAGGGGACCAAGGTGGCTCACATTCATCTCAGACATCTCAATCCGTTCCCACCAAACCTGGGTGAGCTTCTGAAGTCGTTCGACAAGGTGATCGTTCCGGAGATGAACCTCGGTCAGTTAGCCCACCTGATCCGGGCCGACTTCCTGGTCGACGCCAAGACGATCGCCAAGATCACGGGACAACCGTTCACGCCCGCTGAACTCGTTGAGAGGATCGAGGAGGCCGTCAATGACTGATGTCGAGTTGACCACCAAGAAGGATTGGGTCAGCGACCAAGAGGTCCGCTGGTGCCCGGGATGTGGCGACTATGGCATCCTCACCGCAATCCAGATGCTGCTGCCCGAGTTCGGCAATCGCCAAGAAGACACCGTCTTCATCTCCGGAATCGGTTGTGCTGCCCGGTTCCCGTACTACATGAACACCTACGGGATCCACAGCATCCACGGCCGATCACCTGCGATCGCCAGCGGCCTGGCCCTGGCCCGTCGTGATCTCGATGTGTGGGTGGTCGGCGGCGACGGCGACATGCTCTCCATCGGCGGGAATCATCTGATTCACGCGCTCAGGCGCAATATCAATCTCACGATCCTGTTGTTCAACAATCGGATCTACGGTCTCACCAAGGGCCAGTATTCGCCCACGAGCGAAGAGGGCAAGGTCACCAAGTCGTCTCCGATGGGTTCGATCGATCATCCCTTCAACCCCATCTCCCTGGCTCTGGGCGCCGAGGCCTCGTTCGTGGCCCGAACCCACGACATGGACCGCAAGCACATGATGGAGATGATGCGGAAGGCCCACGAACACAAGGGCTCCGGGCTGGTCGAGATCTACCAGAACTGCAACGTGTTCAACAACGGTGCCTACAGCGAGATCACCAAGCGGGACGCCCGCGCCGAAATGATCATTGAACTCCGCCACGGCGAGCCGGTCCGGTTCGGTCCTGAGGGCGAACACGGAGTGGTGATCGACCACGGTGTGGCTTCGATCGTCGAGGTGGCTGATGTCGGCCTCGACGCTTTGGTCGTGCACAACGAGTCGGAGCCCGACCCATCGGTGGCGTTCGCTCTGTCACGGCTGGCGTCCGACATGAGCTCACCCACACCGATGGGTGTGTTCCGTGAGGTAGAACGACCGGAGTACGGTCACGAACTCGACGGTCAGGTCGCCAGAGCACAGGCCGACAAGGGCAAGGGAGACCTCAATTCTGTGCTCCACAGCCTTCATACGTGGCAAGTCGACTGACCGCTTGGGCGCTCGACCTCGATGGTGTCATCTGGCGCGGTGATCGCACCGTTCCGGGTGCTCCGGAGGCGGTCGATCGTCTGCGCCGTGCCGGTATCCCGATCGCGTTCGTCACCAACTCTGCTCTACGTACTCCCGCTCAGGTGGCGGAGAAGCTCGCGCATCACGGAATCGACGACACCGAACATCTCGTGATCACGGCCGCCATGGCCGCCGCGACGCTCGTCGACCCCGGCGAACGGGTGCTGGCGGTGGGGTCGGAGGGACTGCTCGGAGCGCTCGATGACCGAGGTGTCGAGTTGGCGACATCGGGTCCGGCCGACGCGGTGGTGGTCGGCATCAGGACCGATTTCGACTACGACAACATGACCGTGGCAATGCGGGCGATCAGGGGAGGGGCTCGATTCATCGCGACCAACGACGATCCGACCTTTCCGGACGCCGACGGACTGCTTCCCGGCAACGGAGCGCTGGTGGCATCGATCGCCACGGCAAGTGGCGTCGATCCTGTTGTGGCCGGCAAACCCCACGATGCGATAGCAGCATTGGTTCGCGACCATCTCGGGTCGGTCGGGCTGATGGTCGGCGATCGGCCCGACACCGATGGGCTCTTCGCTCGATCGGTTGGATACGAATTCGGGTTGGTCCTGTCGGGTGTGGTGACCGCCGATGATCTCCCGGTGGCGCCGGAGCCTGATCTGATCGCCGACGACCTGCTCTCGATGGTCATCGCCAGTTTGGACGCGGCCGAAGGTGATAGCAGTGAGTCGTCGACGGGCTCTTGATCGTGAGCTTGTTCGTCGCGGGCTCGCTGCCGACGGTCGTGAAGCGGAGTCGCTGATCGAGCAGGGAAGAGTGACCGTTGGTGGTGCACCGGCCACCAACGCGGGCCGTCTGGTCGACTCGGGTGAGGCGGTGGTGGTGGCGACGCCACCCTCGCGATTCGTTTCACGAGGCGGTCTCAAGCTCGACGCGGCACTCGATCGGTTCAGTGTCGATCCCCACGGGTCGAGGGTCATCGATGTGGGTTCCTCCACCGGGGGGTTCACCGATTGTGTCCTGCAACGGGGCGCGGCGGAGGTGGTGGCCATCGATGTCGGCCGCAACCAGCTCCATGAGCGCATTCGCACCGACTCGCGGGTGGCGGTGCACGAACGCACCAACGTCCGCGACATCGATGTGGCTTCCATCGGCGGTCCCGGCGATCTGGTCGTGGCCGACCTGTCGTTCATCTCACTTCGTACTGTCGCCCGCTCACTGATCTCGCTGGCCGGCACCGCGGGGCAGATGGTGTTGTTGGTGAAGCCTCAGTTCGAGGCCAGCAAGGCCGAAGCCGATCGCGGTCGTGGCGTGATCACCGACCCTTCGGTGTGGTTGGAGACGATGGTTCGCGTTTGTTCATCACTCGAGGACGCTGGAGCGGCCATCATGGGGGCCATGGTTTCTCCGATCACTGGTGGCGAAGGCAACGTCGAGTTCCTGGTGAGCGCGCGGGTCGGCGAGTCCAGCGGCATTGATCCGGCGGAATGTTGTGCAATGGCGGTTCGTCAAGCGGAGGATCTCTGATGGCATCGGTTGCGCTCATCGTTCATCTCGGTCGGGAGTCGGCTGCCGTCCACGCCCGGGAACTCACCGCATGGCTGATCGATCAGGGGCACGAGGTGCGGATCCCGAACGACGATTCTGAGATCACCGGGCTGGGGCAGCACTGCGTCGACGACGCGACTCTCTCCGACGACCTCGACCTGATCGTGACCCTCGGCGGCGATGGTTCGATTCTGCGGGCGGTCGAGTTGACCGGTGCCTCCGAAGTGCCCATTCTCGGGGTTGATTTCGGACAGCTGGGATATCTCACCGAGGTGCGCCCCGACGACGCCCGATCGGCGGTGGAGAGGACCCTGGCGGGGGAGCACGACATCGAGCGGCGGATGCTGGTTCAGACCACTGTCACCACCGCCGTCGACGGGAAACGTACGTCTCACTTGGCTCTCAACGAGGCTGTGATCGAGAGGTCGGCGGAGGCCAACACGATCAGGCTCGGGGTCGAGTTCGACGACGAGTTCTTCACCTTCTATGCGGCCGATGGCCTCATCGTGGCCACCCCCACCGGGAGTACGGCCTATGCATTCTCCGTTCGTGGTCCGATAATCGCACCGATGCACCGGTCGCTTCTGTTGACCCCGGTGTCACCTCACATGCTGTTCGATCGTTCGTTGGTCTTGGCTCCCTCCACCAACATTCGCCTCACCGTCGAAGGGCATCGCCCGGCTTCGGTGTCAGTGGACGGTCGTAGGATCGCTGTTCTGGGAGATGGTGACTCTGTCGAGTGCACCGAGGCTCCCTGTTCTGCCCATCTGGTTACTTTCGGGGCCCGTCGTTTCCATCGGGTGTTGAAGGCAAAGTTCGGACTCAATGACCGCTGAAATCACGATCGAAGAATCTCGATGCTGACCGAGCTGATGGTTCGCGACCTCGGGGTCATCCACGAGATGTCTCTCACCTTGGGCCCGGGGATGACCGTGGTCACTGGCGAGACCGGCGCCGGCAAGACATTGGTGGTGGGGGCGATTGATCTACTCACCGGCGGGCGAGCCGATGCTTCGCTGGTGCGGCCGGGGGCCACGGAGGCCGAGATTCAAGGCCGGTTCGTGCTGGGCGAATCCGAGGTCGTCGTCCGACGGGTGATACCGCGCGACGGCCGCTCACGTGTCTACATCGACCGACAACTGGCGACGGTGGCCGCACTCAGCGAGTTGGGCGCCGACCTCATCGACCTGCACGGCCAACACGCCCACCAGTCGTTGCTGAAGCCAGCGGTACAGCGGGCGTCTCTGGATCTGTTCGGAAGCGTCGACACATCGAGGCTCGAGGCCCTGCTCGACGATCTCCGGGCCACCGAGGCGGCCCTGGCCGAGCTCGGCGGCGACACTCGGGCCCGCAACCGCGAGATCGATCTCCTGCGCTACCAGATCGACGAGATCGAGACGGCGTCGATCGACGACCCCGACGAGGATCAACGACTCGACGATGAGGAGAGCGTCCTGGGGGACGCCGCTGGTCATCTCGACGCCGCCACCAAGATTGCTGAGCTGCTGGGCTCCGACGGTCCGGTCGGTGATGGCTTGGCGAGAGCCCTGGCACAGCTTCAGGGGAGGTCTGCGCTGGTCGACTTGGCCGAGCGAGTTCATGGACTGGCGGCGGATTTGGCGGATGCTGCCGAGGCCGCTCGCCTCAGCGTTGATTCCATTGAGGAAGACCCCGAGCGGATGGATGAGATCCGACTGCGTCGTGCCCACCTGAAAGACCTACGGCGAAAGTACGGCGACTCTCTGGCGGAGGTGATGAGCTACGCCACCGAGACGAGTGAGCGTTTGGCCGATCTCGAGGCTCACGATCAGCGGGCCGCCGATCTCGACACCCGTCGCGATCAGATTGTCAGCGACCTCGCTGAGGCTCGGTCGATGGTCCGGTCGGCCCGACTCACGGCGGCTCCTCTGCTGGCCTTGGCTGTCGAATCCCACCTCCACGATCTGGCGATGTCGGGCGCTCGGCTCGAGATAGCAGTCGAGGGTGAAGCCGGAGAAGAAGTCACGTTCCGGCTGTCGGCCAATGCCGGGCATCCCCCACAGCCACTGGCCAAGGTCGCGTC
>JAJCXW010000123.1 GCA_029263235.1 Acidimicrobiales bacterium | reverse complement strand
CGTGGATCGGTGAGCGAACACCTGAGAATGATCGACGTCGCCCCGACCCTTGCAGCCCTGCTCGGCTGCCCACCGATCGACGGCATCGACGGCAGAGGTCAAGCCAAGTCGGGACTCCGCCTCGCGGTTCAGGACGGAGTCGAACGGTCAGAATCGCTCGACCCCGACTCCAAGCCCGAACACGTCGTCGTCTTCTTGATGGACGGCACCAACAACAGCGCTCTGTACTCCGCGATGGAAGCCGGGCAAGCCCCGACGATCCAATCGTTGGTCGACAGGGGCGTGGCCTACCGCGACGGCCTCATTGCTTCGCTTCCCACCGCCACTCTCGCCAACCACACCACCTCGATGACCGGCGTACATCCCGGACAAAGCGGAGTGCTTCACAACACCTGGCACGATCGCGACCTCGGCCAGGACATCGATCTACTGAAGCTCGAGGCGATGATGCGGGCCTGCGACCATCTTCGTCCCGACGCGGAGACAGTCCACGAGGCGCTTCACCGCGTCCGCCCCGACGCTGTCTCGGTGTCGGCATTCGAGTACGCCGACCGCGGCGCCGACTGGTCGACCTGGGCAGAGTTTCGCGCCGGCCGATCCGTGAAGTCACCCGGCGACGAGGAGCGGCGACGCCACCGTCACGCCGAATTCGGCCGTCACCCGAAGTATCGCTACATGTCGGTCATCGATGCCCAGAGCGTTCATCACGCCCAACTCTTCTGGGATGGTTCGATGGGACAGCCTCCGGAATTCACATTCGTCAACTTCAGCCTCACCGACGAGGTCGGTCACCTCGACGGGCCACACGGCGACATGACACGGGCCGCCATTACCGAGACCGACGCGCGCATCGGCCAGATGCTCGATGTGATCGACGCAGCCGGAAAGCTCGACCGAACCACGGCTGTTGTCTACGCCGACCACGGCATGCAGCAGGTTGCCGAAGGGCAGCCGGTTGATCTGGGCTCCACGCTCAGGTCCGAGGGGGTCGCCCATCGGATGCTCGACGCACAGTACGTCTATCTGACCTGATCGACGCGGTCACGGGAATCGAGCCAGGTCAGCAGGTCGGGCGCCGGCATCGGACGGGCAATGCCGAACCCTTGAAGCCGGTCGATGCCGTAGCCCTGATCGAGGATTCGGGTGCGCACCGCCATGTCCTCGACACCCTCGGCGACAACCATCAACTCGAGGGCCTTACCCAGACCGGCGACCGCCGAGACGATCGCTTCGTCGTCGCGCGAGTCGAGCATCGACATGACGAAGCTGCGGTCGATCTTGAGGGTCGTGACCGGGAGCCGCCTCAGCCGCGAGAGCGACGAGTAGCCAGTGCCGAAGTCATCAATGGCGATGCCCACTCCGAGTTCACCCAACGCACCGATGACTGCTCGGGCTGTGGAGTGTTCATCGACTACCTGATCCTCGAGGATTTCGACGGTGATCTGTCGGGCCGACACGCCATGGTGTCGGAGAGTCTCGTCAATCACCCGCGGTAGGGACGACCTCAGCAGGCTTCCGGCCGACACGTTGACCGACACGCCGATTCCTCGATCGTTGATGGTGGAGGCCATTGCCGCCGCTTGGTCGAAGACCTCTCGATCCATGGAGGAACGACGTCCGATTCCTTCGATGAGCTGAAGAAAGTCGGCCGGGGCTAGCAGCCCTCTCGTCGGATGTCTCCACCTGAGGAGTCCCTCAACCTCGACGACCTGCTCGTTCTCGATTTCGACCATGGGCTGAAAGAACAGTTCAAACTCGCCCCGCTCGAAGCCTCGTTCGACCTCGCCCGACAGCGATACGCGCTCCAACGACACGGTCTGGGTCAGCGCAGTCCAGCGCCTCACCCCACCGTGGCCCCGCTTCGCTTCGTACATGGCCAGGTCGGCCCTCCGAAGCAACTCTGGGCCTTCCACAGACTCGTCGCCAGTCGCCGCCACTCCAATCGAGGCCCCGACCGACACGTCGATCTCATCGAGGGTCACTCGCCGGCGACAGGCATGAAGGATGTCGCTGGCCACCCGATCAGGGTCACCTTCGAATACCGCGATCGCGAATTCGTCTCCGCCGATTCGAGCGAGGACTTGGTCATCGGCAACCACATCGTTCATACGCTCGGCCAGCAACCGGAGAAGCTGATCACCCGCATCGTGGCCGAGCGTGTCGTTCACATCCTTGAACCCGTCGAGATCGACGATCATCACCGCCTCGGGTCTTGCCTCCGAGAACGCCACCGCCAGACCGGCTCGATTAAGGAGGCCGGTGAGAGGATCATGTTCGATTCGGTGCCGGATGTTCGTCTCGAACTGCGCGACCCGCTGGGCCTGCATCATGGCGACGAAGAAATGCAGCGGCACCATCAGCGTGTAGCCGGCCACCATGGGGAGCCACAGATCGATGTCATGAATCCAACCGAGAGTTGCAAAGCCGACTGATCCAATGACCGCAGGCAACGCCAACGAAGGCCGATCCTCTTGTGCCAACAGCGCCAGCAGCGCCATGGACACGACCGCGGCCGGAGCCAGCGTGTCAGGCAGTATCTGGACCGCAACAAGGGTCCACACAACGTCGGCGAGCGTCTCCCGCCGCACCACCTCTTCGGGCGGAGAAATCTTGTGGATGAACCAGGTCGTGATCGGAACGGGGACAGCCAGCAGAAGCGAGAGCGCGAAGCGATTCGGACCCAGGGCTGGGATGGAAGCAGTCGCCGCCGCCAGACCAAGAGTCGACGCGATTCGGATGAGAACCACTCTCCTAATGAGCTGTGGATCCCATGACGGTCGGGTGTAAGGGCCTTCGATCGGGCGCATTGCCCCCTCCATCGGCCCCTTCGCTGGCCGATCAAGCATCCGAGGCAGGAGTGACCTGCGGACCACTGCGGCATCCTTGAGGGGTGGAACCCCTCGTTTGGCACCAAGATCCGCCCGAAGAGCTGCGATCGCCAATACTCGTCATCGCGTTCGAGGGCTGGTTCGATGTTGGCGGAGCTGCAACGGGAGCGGTCCGAGCCATCCATGGCGACGATTCCGTACACCTGGGAGACATCGATCCCGAGATGTTCTTCGACTTCACGCGGCAGCGTCCCGAGGTACGCGTCACGGAAAGCCTCGACCGATACGTCGACTGGCCCCGCAACGAGATTCACAGCGCACCGATGAAGCAACACGATCGAGACCTGCTGCTCATCGAGGGTGTGGAACCTCACGTGCGCTGGGGTGGCTTCGTCGATTCGATCGCCGAGTTGGCCGAGAGGTTCGATGTGGCGATGGTGGTCACTCTCGGAGCCATGATCGCCGAGACCCCCCACACCAGGCCTCCGCTGGTCACCGGATCCACAACCGATCCAGAGTTGGCGCGAATACTCCGACTCGACCAGCCCAGCTATCAGGGGCCAACCGGTGTGGTCGGAGTGCTCCACACTCGCCTCGAGGGTTCCGGCATCCCGACGGTGTCTCTCCGAGCATCGGTACCCCACTACGTGACCGGAATGTCCAACCCGAAGGCATCGCGCGCTCTGCTCGAACGATTCGAGCGGATAACCGGGATCACGACCCGCTGGTCGAGCCTCGATGAAGAGTCAGGCGAATGGGAGGCCCGAGTCGATGAAGCCATGATCGACGACGACAACATCATCTCCTACGTTCGCCGACTCGAAGCCCAGTACGACACCCGGGCAGAGTCGGCGATTCCCAGCCCGGACGACATCGCGGCGGAGTTCGAGCGATACCTGGAACAACATGGCGGCGACTGAACCGAACTACGATTCCGGTCCGGAGCGGCCCGCATGCACCACCTTCTAGAGGTCGACACCACCGAACTCGACCCGGACATCATCAGCGCCCGTCTCTGGTCGTTGGGCGTGGTCGGCATCAACGAGGCCACCGACCAACTGGTGGCCGCGTTCACCGACCGTGATCTTGCTGTTGCCGCAGCCGATTCGCTCGGGGTGAAGGCCCGGATCTCTGCGGTCGACGACCGGGAGGGCCTCGACACCTGGAGGAGTTTCGCATCCTGCGTGGAGGCCGGCCCATTCACGATCTGCCCGCCCTGGGTCGACCCACCAGAGGGCAAGGAGGTGATCCTGATCGACCCCGGTCATGCGTTCGGGAGTGGCTCGCATCCGTCCACCCGGTTGGCGATCCGAGCCTTGGCCCGAGAACTCACTCCGCAGGCGACCGTTCTCGACGTCGGTTGTGGCTCAGGGGTGCTATCGATAGCCGCCGCCCGACTGGGCGCCTCCGTCACCGCCGTCGACACCGATCCGGAAGCGGCACCGGCCACTCGCACCAACGCCCGCATCAACGGATGCGAGCATCTCGTTTCGGTCACAGAGGGAACCGCGTCGGACGTTGCCGGTCGATTCCACGTAGTGGTGGTCAACGTCACCATCGACATCCACGACATCCTCGCCGAGGCAGTCGCCGAGCGTCTCCTCCCCGACGGCACGCTCATCGCATCTGGCATGCTCACCGGCGCACAAGAGCAGCGCCTTGTCGACAACTTCCCCGAACTGGAGTTGATCGGTCGGGAGACTGAGGCAGAGTGGGCCGCAGTGACGATGCGACGAAACGAGCAGTAGCAGTGACCACCCTCATCGACTCGACCGACGGAGTGAAGGTCGCGCTGCACGACTTCGGAGGATCCGGCCCGCTTCTGTTGATGGTGCACGCGACCGGATTCCACGGCCACTGCTACGAACCGATTGCCCGCCGCGTATCCGACCACTTCCACGTAGTTGCTCCCGATCTCCGCGGTCATGGAGACTCCGTCACTCCCCCAGGCACATCGATGGACTGGTGGAACCTGGCCTCAGATCTCGGCGCCGTAGTCAAACACCTCGATGTCGACTCCCCGATCCGGGCCGCCGGGCACTCCATGGGCGGTGCCGCGATCCTCATGACCGAGCTCACGGCCCCAAGAACATTCTCCGATGCCTGGCTCTTCGAGCCGATCGTCATTCCCGAGATCACCGGTATGCCCCCCAACCCGATGGCCGACAACGCCCGGCGACGCAAGGGGCACTTCACATCACTCGATGAGGTGTTCGAGCGCTACTCGTCGAGACCACCGTTCGACAGTAGTCAGCCCGAAGCCCTGTGGGCCTACATCCGTCACGGATTCACCAACGACCCCGACGGAGGCGTCGTGTTGAAGTGCCCGGGCGAGATAGAAGCACAGGTCTTCGAGAGCACCGTCCATGGCCTGTTCCCCAGGCTGCCCGAAATTGCATCTCGTCTCACGATCGTGGGCTCGGGCGACAACGGGATGCCAGCTCGCGTCGCGTCTCCGATTGCCGACGCAGTTCCCGGGGCCAGCTTCGTCGAGTGGCCCGACAACAGCCATTTCGGACCGTTCGAAGATCCCGATGGAGCCGCTCGACAGATCATCGAGACACTCCTGTGATCGAAATCGACGCCAGCGACTGGTTGGGGCTTCAGCCCACCCACAACCCGATGCGCTGGTACCTGCCCGTCACACCGAAGGTCAGCGTGCGTTCCAAGTTTCTTTTCGGTGGTGCCGGACTCGGAGCGGCGACTGCCGCTCTCGAAGCCACAACCGGACGACCGGTCGTGTGGGCGACCGCTCAGTACCTGTCCTACGCCCAGGTTGGCTCGGTGATGGACCTCGACGTCACCGTGTCGGTCAGCGGACGACGAACCAGCCAGGCACGGGTGATAGGCCACGTCGGGGACGACGAGATCATCACCGTCATCGCCGCGCTGGGTCAGAGAGACCTCGATCTCACCGAGGAATGGCCGTCCATGCCAGACGCGCTCCCACCCGACCAATGCCGCGAGCGCGAGCACCACTACGGCGCCGAGTCCCTGGGGCAGTACCTCGACCAACGCTGGGCAACCGCTCCCGCCGAACATCACCGCGGTGGGCCAACCGGCCACGGCCGCGGCACTGTTTGCGTGTGGGCCAAGCCACCATCGGGAGTCGGGCCATCGGCCACAACCCTCGCGATCCTCGGAGACTGGGTTCCGATGGGAATCGGGACACTTGCCGGTCAACCGATCTCGAGCAACAGCCTCGACAACACCCTGCGAATCCTCAACGTACTGCCATCCGACTGGTATCTCCTGGAGATCGAACCAGCCGGCATCAGCAACGGTTTCGGACACGGCCAGCTACGCATCTGGGGCGACGACGGCACCCTCCACGCCATCGCCAGCCAGTCGGTTCTGGTGAGATCTCGAGAGTGAGACGGTGCCCGACGTGACCTCGAAGAACTACCGGATCGTGATCATCGGAGCCGGAGTGTCCGGTATCGGCAGCGCCATCAAACTGCGCAAGGCCGGATTCGACGACCTGCGGATCATCGAGAAATCCGAATCATTCGGAGGCACGTGGCACGACAACTCCTACCCGGGGGCCTCATGCGATGTGCCGGCGCACCTCTACTCGCTGTCGTTCGCGGCCAACCCCGACTGGTCCGTCCACTACGCAGGCCAAGCTGAGCTGTTGCGCCATTTTCGTGCCATCGCCGACCAACACGAACTTTCCAAGATCACCACCTTCGACACCGAAGTAGTCAGCGCCGAATGGGACGAATCATCCTGTTGTTGGCGACTCGGCACGAAGACCGGCGACGAGTTTGTGGCCGACATGGTGATCTCGGGTCTGGGCCAACTCAATCAACCGAACATTCCCGCCATCGAAGGGCTGAAGACGTTCGAGGGCACGACGTTTCATTCGGCCCGGTGGC
>JAJCXW010000122.1 GCA_029263235.1 Acidimicrobiales bacterium | reverse complement strand
CATGACGGGACCCATATCGCCGCTCTGGGTCCGGGAGCCACCGGCACGACACTCGACCTTCTCGACGCCGACGGCAATCTGATCGCCGACTCCGTGGCGAGCGGCGGTTCGGTCTATGTGGCCTGGGAGCCCGACGGGGACGATCTCGTGGTGCACATCGACAATGACATCGTGCTGATCGAACCCGACCTGACCACATCCCCGCTCGGAACGGTCGGGAGATTCTTCCTGTCGGCATCCTGGATTCCCGGCACGCGCGACATTCTGGTGATCGCACCTTCGCCGAATCGGCCCCACCTGCTTCGACTCGGGGTCGACACACTCATCGATGATCCGGCCGCCGATCCAATCGAGGATCTCGGCCCGACAGACGGGGTTTCGTCCGCGGTCGTGGACCCGTCCGGAAGCCTCGCGGCGCTCCTCCACGCACCGACCGGACCGGCGCCGGGCCAAGGAGACACCATCACTGCTGCATATCGACCGGCCGCGGCGTCTTCCCGACAGGAACACATCCGCCTGATCCAGGACCCGACCGCCGCGGTCGAAATAGTCGATCTGGCGACCGGTGGGCGGACCCCGGTCGTCGATGCCTCCCCTCTGTGGGGGGAATGGAGCCCCGACGGCCGCCGCTTCCTGGTGGCAACGTTCGACACCAGCTCGAGAGAGGGCGTCTGGTCGACATGGGACGGCAGATCGCTCACCCGCCTGACCAACTTCCTCCCCACCAGCTCGTTCCTGCAGCGCTACCTGCTGTTCGCCGACCAATACGTCGAGCAGCCGCGTCTCTGGGCTCCGGACAGCTCGGCCTTCACCTACGCCGGCCGCGATGCCTCCGACAACGACACCGCATTCATCATGGGACTCGATCCGGGTGAGGCTCCGGTTGAGCTCGATGCCGCGTCGGTGAGCTTCTGGAGTGCGAACTGACGCCACAGCGTCCTCAGCCAGCCGTGTCACGCGCCTAGTCTCGTTCCACCGACGAGGCGAGCTACACCATGGACCTGCAGGCAATCAGCGACAGAATCGAAATCGAGGACCTTCTCACCCGCTACGCCCGCGCCGTCGATCGACGCGACTGGGATCTGTACCGTGCGGTGTTCACTCCAGAAGCCCACATCGACTACACCTCAGCGGGTGGGATCACCGCTGGAGTCGACGCGATGTGCGAGTGGCTCGAAACGGCACTCTCCCAGTTCCCCGCCACCCAGCACCTGGTCAGCAACATCGACGCGCTGGTCAACGGCGACACCGCCGAGGTGGAAGCCATGTTTCACAACCCGATGAAGATGCCCGACGGAAGTGTGTGGTTCACCGGGGGCTGGTATCACCACAAGCTCGTTCGTACCCCCGACGGGTGGCGGAGCCGGGAACTCATCGAGGAATCGTGCTACTTCCACGGGATGCCCGAGCGAGGCAACCACGAGGCTGGTCGATGAACACCAACGACCGACTGAACACCGACACCAAGAGATTCGCAGCGTGGGCCAAGAAGGCCAATGAGACCGGCGAGACCCCAGCGATCCCCGCGGCGACCGTAGTCGTACTGCGCGACACCGCCGAGGGTCCGACCACGTTGATGCTTCG
Organism: Acidimicrobiales bacterium; assembly: GCA_029263235.1. GTDB lineage: Bacteria > Actinomycetota > Acidimicrobiia > Acidimicrobiales > Aldehydirespiratoraceae > SZUA-87. Next base: position 2,674 of record JAJCXW010000122.1, on the reverse strand, counting down.
CAAGAACTCCCGGATCGCTTTCGGCGGAATGTGGGTCTTCCCCGGCGGCCGGATCGACCTCGGCGATCGCTCCACTGGTCCCGCCGACGAACTTGCATCGGCCCGCGTGGCGGCGGCACGCGAAGCAATGGAGGAAGCCTCAGTCGTGGTCGAGCCAGAAGAGATGGTCCTCATCTCCCACTGGTTGCCGCCGGCTATCGCCCCCAAGCGCTACTCGACATGGTTCTTCGCGGTGGCGGTCGAGAGCGAGGTCGTCGCCATCGACGACGGAGAGATCGTCGACAACGAATGGATGACACCCGAACGGGCGCTGCAACGCCACCACGAAGGCGAGATCGAGTTGGTTCCACCCACTTGGGTCACCCTCCACGCCCTCAGCGGGTTCCCCACGGTGAACGACGCTCTGGCAGCGCTCGGCCGCCGATCACCCCGTCATCACGAGACCCATATCGCCCTCACCGGGAACGGTCCGGTCGCCATGTGGGAAGGCGACTCTGGCTACGAAACCAACGACGCAACAGTCGCCGGGCCGAGGCATCGGCTCGAGATGTACGAGAGTGGCTACGTGTACGACGACACCGGTGCCGCCGAGTGACCAACCCCGACACCACAAACGGACTGTCCGCGACCGAGGTCGCTGAACGTGTCGCCGACGGTCGAGTCAACGACGTCCCCGACGCCCCGATGCGCACGATCCCCGAGATCGTCAAGGCCAACGTGCTCACGCCGGTCAACGCGATCATCGGCACACTCTTCGTTCTCATATTGGTCGCGGGGTTTCCGGCCGACGCCTTGTTCGCCGGGGTCATCGTCTCCAACAGCGTCATAGGCATCGGACAAGAACTCCAGGCCCGCCGAACCCTCAGCGCCCTTGCGGTGCTTTCGGCTCCGAAGGCACGCGTGGTGCGCGACGGCGAGGTCGCTGAGATAGAGGTCAGCGGCGTGGTGGCCGACGAGGTCCTCGAGATGCATCCCGGCGACCAGTTGGTGGTCGACGGTGAGGTACTCACCGAAGCCGGGCTCGAAATGGACGAGTCCCTCCTCACCGGCGAAAGCGACGCCATAGAGAAGGAGTCGGGCGATGAAGTGCTATCGGGGTCGTTCGTGGCTGCAGGCTCAGGGCGCTACCGAGCGACCCGCATCGGAGCCGAGGCCTACGCTGCGAAACTTGCCGATGAGGCCCGACGTTTCGAACTAGCCGACAGCGAACTCCGGCGCGGCGTCAACACCATCCTGCGTTGGCTCATCCTGATCATTCCTCCGGCCGCCGCTCTGCTTCTCCTCAGGCAGCTGGGAACCGTCGATCGGTGGCAGGAAGCCCTTCAGGGCACAGTCGCGGCCGCGGTGGCGATGGTGCCCGACGGACTCGTGCTGCTCACGAGCCTGAGCTTCATCACCGGCGTGGTGTCATTGGCTCGTCGCAAGGCGCTCGCCAAGGAACTGGCGTCCGTCGAACTTCTGGCCCGAGTCGACACCCTCTGCCTCGACAAGACCGGCACCATCACCACAGGAGAAATCTCGTTGGCCTCGGTCGTTCCTCTCCGGGACACGACCCCGTCGCAGGCGGCTGAGGTTCTCGGTGCTCTCGGTGCGGCCGATCCGGCACCCAACGCCACACTGGCTGCCATCATTTCCACCCACGATGCACCCCGAGGATGGGCCGTCGGAGAGAGCCTGCCGTTCTCGTCGGCTCGCAAGTGGGCTGCCACCGAGTTCGTCGACCGTGGGGTGTTCTACCTGGGTGCCCCCGACATTCTCTTCGATGCCGACGACGAGGTCGAGAGGGCGATCGCCCACAAAGCAGCAGCGTCGGGCACCCGCGTACTACTCGTGACCCGCGCCGACGGGACCTGGCAGGGCGACCAACTGGCCGAGAAGCGCGACCCCATCGCTCTCGTGCTGCTGGAGGACACCGTCCGGCCCGACGCCCCTGAGATATTCGCCTTCTTCCGGGAGCAGGGGGTGGAGCTGAAGGTCATCTCCGGCGACAATCCCGCCACGGTCGCTGCGGTCGCTCGACGAGCTGGGATCGATACGACAACCGACGGGTACGACGCCCGGCAACTGCCCGAAGATCCCGAGCAACTGGCCGACGTGTTGGAATCCACCATCGTCTTCGGCCGGGTGACCCCACACCAGAAACGGTCGATGGTCCACGCCCTACAATCAAGAGGACGCACGGTAGCGATGACCGGCGATGGTGTAAACGACGTGCTCGCGCTCAAGGATGCCGACATGGGCATCGCCATGGGTTCGGGCTCGGCCGCGGCACGCGCTGTCGCCCAACTGGTATTGCTCGACAACCGATTCGCCACCCTTCCCCAAGTGCTCGCCGAAGGCCGCCGGGTAATCAACAACATCGAACGGGTGGCCAACCTGTTCATCACCAAGGCTGCCTACGCTGTGCTCCTCACGGCGTTGGTTGGAATCGCCGGGTCGCCCTTCCCGTTTCTGCCTCGCCAACTCACCCTCATCGGCACCTTCTCGATCGGCGTACCCGGATTCTTCCTGGCGCTCGCCCCCAACCATTCGTTGGTCAGGCCGGGGTTCCTCGAACGGGTACTTCGATTCTCACTGCCGGCAGGAGTTGTCGCCGGAACCGTCACCTTCGTTCTGTACGAGGTCGTGAGACGAATGGACGACGTCTCGTTGGCCGAGGCCCGCACATCGGCCA
>JAJCXW010000121.1 GCA_029263235.1 Acidimicrobiales bacterium | reverse complement strand
CCGATCCTCGAGATCAGGCCGGTGTTCGACTCGACGACCTCGATCACCTCCAACACCACCTCGAGCGCTTCTGACTGCGACTCGATCAGACCTTCGACGGCAACCATCCCATCTGTGGCGGCCTCGAACGAGTCCTTGACGAAGTCACCAAGATCAAGACCCGATTCGACCGCGGACTCATGAAGAACATCTCGTGCCGCCAGGGTGATCTCAATTTCGATTCGCCGCGAAGCGAAAATGTTGAACTCCCACTGCGCCATGGGGAGCCTCACCCAGATGGGGAGCTCCCAGCCAGCTGCCAGGTCCTCGAGATCACCGAGTAGCGCCCGTGCCGCGGCTCGCTCGTCGATGTTCACCGAACCACTCAGATTCTCGGAGTCGACATCGATCAGCTTGAACAGCTCCGCCGCCTCGGAACTGCCCCCGATCCCCTCAAGAGTATCGAGAAGCGTTCTCCAGTCGCCCGGTAGGGTATCCGCATCGTCAGCACCGGGGCCGGGGTAGGTGAATACACCATCGTTCACCTGGGCAATCACATTGGCCATCGCTGTGGGACCGATTTCGGCGTAGAGAGAGTCGACTACCGAGTATTCGAGCTGACTCGCACCAAATGAATCCGCCGAGAGAGAAACCGGGGATGGATCCATGAGTTGAGCCGCTTGGGTCCCGTAGACCTCGGTCACAGCCACCCGAAACCACTCGACATCAGACAGCACCGAATCAAACCACGCCGCGGCCAACTGTCGGCCCAACGATGTCGTATCGGCGTCCGGAGCGACGATGGCCAGCAGCCGACCATCGACAACAGAGCCCGCCACCAAGTCAGGGAACGCCGCCTCGGGACCCTCACGAATCTCGAAGACATCGAGCAGCGGGAGCCCCAGCCACTCCTGGATCTGGGGAACCATGGAACGTACACCCAGGGCCATCGCAGTCGACCAGGCGTTGTCTCCGGGCCAACCCTTGATGATGGCTTCGACGTCGGTGTCGCTGACCAGTCTCGTGACGAAGCCACCATCGTTGACCGCCACCACCGTGATGGGTTCGTAGGGAGTCATCCGCCCGCCGTCGGTGAGATGCATTCGGCCGTCGACCGAGTCGGCCTCGGGCTCAACCGAGAGCTGCGATCCGACCTCCTCAACCAACTTGAAGCCGGCGGGAAGACTCACCTCCACCGATGTCAGATCTCCGACACCACCGACCCCGAAGATGGGAAGTGACACATATGCCGAGTTGACCAGTAGCCGAGCCGATGAGTCCGACGGATCCTCACCAGCCAGCATCCAGGTAAGGGAGAGTTCGGTGGAGCGACCGGGTCGGAGAGGGGAAGGCAACGAGACCTGCCAGACATCTCGATCATCGATCAACGCCACCAAGAAGCTGTCGAGAGACCTGCCCCGACTCGACGCCTCGACAGCGGTGGCGTCTTCGGGCAGGTGTTCGTTGAATTCGGAGACTCTCTGATCATCGCTGGTATTGGTGAGTACGTAGTCCACCTGCACCACGATGTTGCCGGCATCGGGATCCACGTCGAATCGAATCGATGCGTCGACCGAAAGTGACTCATTGGCAGGGGTCGCCGCTTCCTGCGCCGAGGCTGGGGCCGGGCCGACGCTCAACGTCATCGCCACAATCGCCGCCGAGAGCAGGATTACCACGACCGCGTGAAATGCTGAACCACGAGTACCAAGATTGCGGTGAGTACCACGAGCCGACATCGTCGGGCACGATAACGCCTTGCATGCTCTAGCTTGCGGGCAGCATCAGCCGAACCGACCCAGGGGCGACATGGAATTGCACACCACGAGGCTCGACAGGTCCGGGGCGATCGCCACCGTCACCTTGTCGAGGCCCGACCGTCACAATTCCTGGACCGGGAGAATGCACACCGAACTCCGCTACTGCCTCGATGAGATCGAGAACGATTCGGATGTGCGGGTGGTCGTGATCACCGGCGATCCCGAGGGCCGAACCTTCTGCCCGGGGGCCGACGGCCAGGCCTTGCAGGGACACGCCGACCGTGGTGGATACGACCCGGGAACACCAGCCGACATCGCCAACCCCGGTTTCGGTGTGCGTCCGGAATTCGACGCCGACTTCAGCTACTTCCTGGGACTCGAAACCGTCTCGATAGCCGCCATCAACGGCGCGGTTGCTGGAGTTGGCCTCGCCCTTGCCTGCTGGTGCGACCTTCGGTTCGCCGCCGCGGGAGCCAAGTTCACCACTGCCCACGGGAAGCTCAATCTCCCGGCCGAATTCGGTCTGTCCTGGTTGCTGCCCCGTCTGATCGGGCTCGGCAATGCCAACGACATCTTGTTGTCGAGCCGAACATTCACGTCTGAGGAAGCCCAACGAATGGGGCTGGTAAATCGAGTCGAGCCGGCCAGCCAGGTTCTCGAGGCAGCCCTCCTCTACGCCGGCGACATCATCAAAGACATCAGCCCCCATTCACTGCGGGCGACCAAGCGTCAGATTGCGGTCGACACCATCAATATCAACCCGGCAGCTTCGGTCGAAGACTCGAACCTCAGGCTCAGGGAGATGATGCTTGAAGACGACTACCGCGAGGCGGCTCGGGCCTTCGGCGAAAAGCGTCAGCCACGCTGGAAGGACTGAGGATCGAGCTCCGAGGAACCAACTCAGTCAGGAGTTGATCAGGCTCGCAATCGACCAGACCGAAGCCACAAGGCCGACCGTTATGAACACGACGCTTCGGATGAGCGGCGCTTTTTCGAGATCGTTGTCGTCGTTCTTCGTTTCTGGCGGGCGCACGATCGCCATCAGGTTTCCGGCCGCCATGGCACCACCGATAGCCAGAACCAACCATGCCAACAAATTGTCGCCCAAGAACACCCGAAACCTCCGAAAGTTGATTCAGCCTGCAGTCGACTCCATCCGAGCCGATCTGAGCCGTTGCAGTCTCATTGATTACCGACCTCATCGTACAACCGGGACTTTCGGCCTGTTCTGACCACTTCGTCTCAATGTCGGAGTTGGCGATCCGATAGGGGTGGCGGCTGACGGATTCGCCCCCGTTTGCCAAGAGATCGGGTGGGGGTTGAGAACTCCCTCCAAAGCATCGCCACCAGCGCCTTCCAGGGTGCTAGCGCTGTCATTCAGCCTCCACCCCATCTCACCCCCTTCAGCCAAGATGTTCTCTTCGCTGAACCACGGGAATCTGCTCATGGACAGCCATCCCCGCGCCGATAGAGATACTGGCCAGCGGTATCGCCCCCGCTGGTCGCAGAGAGACGGGTGGGGGTTGAATACTCCCTCCAATGCATCGCCACCAGCGCTTTTCCAGGGTGCTGGCGCACACATTCGGCCTCCGCCCCCTCTCAACTTCTCCGAACAGACCAGCCGATCGACCGATGACTACGGCGATTCGGGGTAGTCGGCATCGCTGACGGCGACCGACACGACCGAACCGGCCTCCACGTCGACCGCTGACTGCCGACGAACCCGACTCGAGATCATCGCTCCGGTGTCGGAATCGAAACAGAACTGAGCCCATCGACCCCACGGTGACGCCAGCGCCGACACTGACAACTCCGCACGAAAGCAACCCTCGATCGGTCCGCGATCGACGTCGTAGATCCGGTTCACCCCAGTGACGTAGTCGGCGACGGTCGCCAATTCGATCGTTACCCGCTCGTCGTAGCTCAGGCCTGCCTGGCCACTCACGCACGGAGCCGCACCGACGGCGTCGGTTGCATCGGTTGCACTTGGGTCACCGCCAGTCACGGGTTCACATGCCGCGACCCGATCATCGAACAGCTCCACGATCGCCCCGAGTCGCTGCACCACCCGACGAGGTGGATCCTGGACCACAAGAGTCGGACCGGTCAGGGGCGAACCGCCGGAATCAAGGGTTCGGGTCCAGGTGCCCTGTACGACGAATGTTCCACTTCGCCACGCCCGCCAGGCGACCTCGAGATCGCTGGCGGCGGCCGGGTCGTGGTAGATGGCCGGAAACGACGTGACCGCCGGGACCCCATCGGTCGATTGCGATCCGTCGTCGGACCACACCAACCAACCGATCGCCACTGCAGCCACAAAACCGACCAGTGACGCTGCGATCAACTTCGGAGCCCGGTCCATCTCGGTCGACGCTAGCCACCCCCGAGCACCAGGCAGTGGCGCGTGGGATCAGATATCGCCGCGGCGGGTCAGATTTCGGAACGACGTGAAGCGTGGGACAAACCCGAGCTGGACGGTTCCGGTTGGCCCGTTTCGATGCTTGGCCACAATGACCTCGGCGATTCCCTCGCTGTCGGTACCCGGGTTGTAGACCTCGTCGCGATAGAGAAACATCACCACGTCGGCGTCCTGCTCGATCGAACCCGATTCGCGCAGGTCGGCCAGCATGGGTCGCTTGTCGGCTCGCATCTCCAGATTTCTCGAGAGCTGAGACAAGCCGACCACCGGGCATTCGAGCTCACGAGCCAGGATCTTCAGACCACGCGAGATCTCGGCGACTTCCACCTGTCGATTCTCTGCACTCGTACGACCGCTCATCAACTGGAGATAGTCGACCACGATCATTCCGAGGTCGCCGACCCGACTCTTGAGACGACGGGCCTTCGACCTGATCTCCATGATCGTCATGTTGGGGTTGTCGTCGATCCAGATCTTCGACTCGGCCAGGCGACCGATGCCGTTGGATATGCGGGTCCAGTCGTCTTCGCTGAGCTTGCCGTCGCGCATGTTTTTGGCATCGACGCTGGCTTCGGAACACAGCAGTCGCTGACTGAGCTCGAGGTGGCCCATCTCCAGACTGAAGACCAGGACGGAGCGTGACTCCCTCACCGCGGCATGAGCAGCGATATTGAGCGCGAAGGCGGTCTTGCCCATGGCAGGGCGGGCCCCGACGATCACCAGCGAACTTGGCTGAAGCCCCGACAAGAGATCATCGAGATCGATGAATCCGGTGGGAGTGCCGGTGATTCCCTGGCCTTGTTCGTAGAGCTTCTCGAGACGGTCGAGGGTGTCGTCGAGCAGATCGCGTATTTCGCCCATGGTGTCGGCCACACGGCCCTGGCCGACTTGGAACATCATGTTCTCGGCCTCGTCGACAGCCCTTGTCACATCGTCGGGGAGGCTGTAACCGAGTTCGGCAATCTCGCTGCCCACACCGATCAGCCGGCGGAGGGTGAAGCGTTCGGCCACGATCTGGGCGTACTTCGATGCATTGGAGGTGGCGGGGGTGTTGACCTGCAACGCCAGCAACGCATCGATGCCTCCGACCACATCCAACACACCGGCGTGATCGAGCTCCTCGGCGACGGTGACCGGATCAGCCGGATCGCCGGCCGCGTAGAGCGTCGAAATGGCGTCGAATACATGAGCGTTGGCCGGCCGGTAGAAGTGCTCGCTGCGAGCCGTCTCGACCGCATCGGCAATGGCGTCGCGAGAGAGCAACATCGCTCCCAGCAGCGACTCCTCGGCCTCGAGGTTGTGCGGTGGTACGCGAGTGGTGCGATTGTCGGTCAGATCGTAAGCGACCATTTCACCCTCACATTCAGAGTGGCGCAGGCCAGCTCATGGTCACCGCTCATCGTTTGATCATTCCAGCACATCCGTTGTCGCCCAAGCACCCACTACCTACCTTTGATCTTGCCCCTAGTGCCCTGTGGGATACCAGTGGAAAGCCCGCGCAAACACGGGGATTTCTCCGGGACGATCTGTGGATAACCGGCACGAAGGTGTGCCGGTGCGACATCAGGCCTCGACGACCTCGACGGTGATCGGAAACTCCACCTCGGGGTGAAGCTTGCATGACACGATGGTCTGGCCCAGGTCCTTGATGTGTCCGTCGAACTGGATGGCGTGACGATCGATGACAGCACCAGTCTGCTCGGTGACGGCCTCGGCAATATCGGAGGCAGTGACCGAACCGAACAGCCGTCCACCCTCACCCGCCTTGGCGGCGATGGTGATCGTCGAGGACACCACGGAGGTGGCGACCTCTTCGGCATCGGCACGACTAGCGGCATGACGCAGAGCCGAAGCCCGACGCATGGCCTCGGCCTGATCCTGGTTGCCCGCAGTCGCCTTGAAAGCGAGCCTGTTGGGATTGAGATAGTTGCGGAAGTAGCCGTCGGCCACGTCGCAGACATCGCCCTTGCTTCCCAGACCGCTCACGTCGTCTCGCAGTATGACCTTCACGATTCGCTTACCTCAGCAGTCTGCTCGACGCCTGCCTCGACGGTGTCGACCGACTCGACCGACTCGACCTCAGCCTCTTCCTCACCCTCGCGTGGCGGAGGGGGCGGAGCGCTTGGACGCGGTGCTGGTCCGTCGGCTCGTTGGTTGCGATCGCCACGATCGCCACGATTGCTGCGCTGGGTGGTGACCCTGCTGGCGTAGGGCACCAGAGCCATCTCGCGAGCCACCTTGATGGCGTCGGCACACATCTTCTGTTGCTGAACGGTGTTTCCGGTTACGCGGCGGGCCCGGATCTTGGCCCGTTCCGACATGAACCGTCGAAGGAGATTCGCGTCCTTCCAATCGACATAGTCGATCTTCTCGGTCTTGAGAATGCTGATCTTCTTCTTACCCCTGCGGAGGTTGTCCTTTGACTTACCCCGCTTCTTGACCTTGGCCATGGTTTTCCCTTTCGGCCGGACACGTCCGGCCAGTCAGATCTATTGAATTTGGTTGTTGGCTCGCAGACGCGAGCTTCAGAATGGTTCTTCGTCGACGTCGTAAGCCGGGGTGGCTGCACCCTGGTTCTGGTTGGAGACCGCACGATCTCCTCCGCCCTGGGGTGCGGAGCCACCTTGGGCTCCACCACCCTTGAATTCGTTGCGAGAAATCTGAGCCGATGCCCACTTGAGGCTCGGAGCGACATCGTCGGCGAGAATCTCGACCTTGGAGCGGCGCTGGCCTTCGTTGTTTTCCCAGCTGCGCTGCTGCAGGGTTCCGTAGACCACCACACGAGTGCCCTTGGTGATCGACTCGGCTACGTTCTCGGCGAGCTGACGAAAGCAGGTGACGTCGAAGAACGACACCTCGTCCTCGGCGTCCTGCTTCTTCTTGTTCCAGGCCACACCAAAGGTGGCGATCGCCATCTGGCCCTGGGTGAAGCGAAGTTCTGGGTCGCGGGTGACATTTCCCACGACGGTCACGGTGTTGTCGAATCCCATTTTGGTACCTCCGGATCAGCCGGCCGCGGCCGGCGTTGCTTCACCGATGAGGCCACGTCGTGTGGCTTCTTTCTCGGGAAGGCGGAACAGCTTGTGGCGGACAAGGTCGTCTGCAAGACGTAGCTGGCGTTCGGTGACGGGGAGCCCGGCCGTTTCGGTGACGATCTCCCACACCACGTAGGTGCCCTCGAGCTTATGGTCGATCTCATAGGCGAACCGGCGTCGACCCCAGTTGTCGGTCGAGGCAATGGTGCCACCCTCTTCGGTGACCTGACCTTCGGTTCGTGTCATCACCTCGGCGATGTCGGCGTCTGCCACATCTCGATCAATGATGATCATCAATTCGTATGCTCGCTTCACGAGCTGACCTCCTGTGGACCCGGCACTGCCGGGGCCCCATTCCCGGGGCAGGGGTTATTGGTTGTGATTTGTCGACGAACACCGACAAATATTTGGCTGCCCCAATTGGGACTCGGCAAGACTACCGGTGCGAGTGACATGTCACCACTGTGGAGCGCGGGTGTGACATTCCGGCCTCGAATTCGCTGAAGGAAGGATATTCCGCGAAAACTTTCAGATCCTCTCCGGTTGAGCGTCTCCCTTGTACCCCCACAACAAGGAGACGAGCCAATGGCCCGCACCGAAACCGCCAGGACCCTGCAATTCCCCCCCACTCCGGACTCCGCCCCCGTCGGAGCAGGCTCGCACCACATCAGGGTGCTGACCATCTTCGTCTACGTGGTGCTCCTGGTGCTGATACTCGCAGCATGCGGCTCCAAGTCGACATTGGAAGATGCGGCAGCCGCCCTCGGCCAGGCCGAGAACGTGGTATTCGAAGCGGCCGATCAGCGAGGATCCGACCCGTTCGTTCCCGACGCCGAGGTCACTGAATGCCAGCCAGAGGCCCTCATCGGATTCCTCGACGACAACCCGACGATCGCGGCGGCATGGGCCGAGGCAGCCGATGTCGAAGTCGACGAGATCGCCGCGACCATCCGCTCGCTGGAGCCCACGGTGCTCGACCAGCCGACCCGCGTCACCAACCATGCCTACCGCGGTGGTGTCGCCCGAGGCTTCCAGGCAACTCTCGCAACCGGCACTGCCGTACTGATCGACGACAGTGGCGTCCCTCGGGTCCGATGCGCTTGTGGCAATCCGCTGGCCGAACCCGGCCCGACCGCACCGATCGACCAGCCGACCACCACCACCAAGGCTCCGAACACCACCCCGTCGACCACCTCCACGATTCCCGGCGTGGCCACACCCGGAGTCCGATTCTGTGCCGTGTGGGCGAACGTGGCTCCAACGATCATGGGCGGACCCACCGAACCCGGCCTCCCCGGCATTCTGGAGTATCTCGACCGGATGGTCGAAGGCTTCAATCAACTGGTGACGGCCGCCGAGGCCACTCCAGGGTTCCCAGCCGATGCCCTCACCGATCTGCAGGACTACCTAGATGCTCTCGTAGTCGCCGCCGACAGCGAGGTCGCCCCCGGCCCCGGCGATATCGCCCTTCGCGAACGAGTCGAGGACTTCCTGTCGTCGTACTGCGACAACATCGTCATCGACACCAAGGACCCGGTGGACCCGACTCACACAACCGACCCGGCTGACCCCATCGACGGGACCACCGGCAACTGCGGAAGCATGCAGTTCTGGCTCCTGATCGAAGTCGCCAATGGTCTCGGTATCGATCATGCCGCTGTATCCGGGCCGTATCTGCAGGCAATGGACGATGTGTTGGCCAGCGTCGATCCCGGAGCCGGCTTCGATGTCGCTGATCTCTCTCCGATGACCGCATTCGAGCAAGTCGGATGCCTGGGATCCCAGGCCATGCAGCAGCTGATCTCCGACTCCGGATACGCCGATGTCATTGCTGATACCGAGCTGGAATCATGATGCAGGCCCTCGCTGCCTCTTCGGTCGTCTCGACCGGCGCCCCTCGGATCGGCACTCTGTCGGCCGATGGATGGAGATGAGGTCGGAACAGTGACCGAAAGTATCGAAGACTCCGAGTTGGTCGCCGCCATTGTTGGTGGCGACCCTCGGTCGTGGGGCGACGTATTCGACCGCTATCGCGACCGGGTCTGGCAGGTGGCCTACTCGATCACCCGCCGCAAAACCGACGCCGAAGATGTGGTCCAGTCGACCTTTCTGAAAGCCGTCGAGTCCATCTCCCAGTTGCGCGATCCGACAAAGCTGCGCCCGTGGCTTCTGGCGATAGCGAGACGGTTGGCCCTCGATTCTGTCAGCCGCAGCCGCGAGGTTGTCCACGATGAGATCGAACAGATGGTCGGCTCGACCACCGATCCCGACGAGATGATCTCCGGACTCCATCGCGAGGAGATGATCCGACTCGTGGTCGCGGCGTTCGAGGGCCTCGAGCCGACGGATCGTGCCGCCCTCGAGCTCTCTGAGAGGCAGGGCCTCGGTGGCGACGAACTAGCCGAATCTCTCGGGGTCACGCGCGACAATGCCTACGCGATCATCCACAACGCCAAGGATCGCTTCGCTTCGTCGGTCACCTCGCTGATGGTGGCCCGACACGGCCGAGCCCAGTGCGGTGATCTCGACACGCTCCTCGAGGGGTGGGACGGCGAGCTGACCCCCTTGCTTCGCAAGCGGGTGACCCGCCACGTACGAACCTGCCCGACCTGCGGCGAAACCAAGCGACTCCAGGTGAGCCCAGCCGTACTCGCCGGTCTGCTTCCGGTGGTCGCCATGTCGACCCTCGCGGTCGATCAGTCCAGAGCGGCCGCCTTGCAAGCAGCAGACACCGGAACCGGATCAGCCACTGTCACCGTCGGCGGAATCGCCGCTTCCAAAGTTGCCGCCATGGTGGCCGCGGCGGCCTTGGTGGCGGTGTCCGGTGTTGGTCTGTGGTCGATGGCAGACGGTGACGACGAGTTGGCCGCAGAGAGCCTCATCACAGCAACGACCACGGTTCCGTTCACGACATCTACGAACACTCCGACCACCGTGGCCGTCGCCGAATCGACCGCACCTGCGACCGGCGTGTCGTTGTGCGAGGCCGCGGATCTGCTCCACGAAACATCGTCCCCCGGGCCGGTATCGGCTCAGGAGGGCGACATTCGTACCTATCTGATCACTGTCAATGATCTCCTACAACAGCTCATGGTCGCCTCGGGACCGAGCCCCGATCAGGACCTGATCGCCTACGCCACCGCATATCAGGGATTGGTCGACGCCGAGATCTGGAATCCAGCCGAGTTCCCCGACGGCGAGGAGTTGGCCAGACTCGCCGATTCTGTTCAGTCCCAACTCGACAGCACCTGCGGAACCTCCGGGTGACCTTGGCCCCATTCGAGCCGGTCCACACGGCATGATCATGGGGTCGACAATCCGGAGTTGCAACATGACGATCACCCCCCGCGAACGGGTATTGATGGCGATCGACCACGAGGTACCCGATCGGGTGCCGATTCTGCTCGGAGTCAGCAACGCCACCGGAATCAAGATGAAGCCGTATCAGGCGATCAAGGATCTGCTTGGTATCGAAGCCCCGGACAACTACCTCTACGACTGGCCCGAGTTGGGCACCGCCGCCGTTGACGAGGAAACGATGCTCCGACTCCACTCCGATGTGCGCGGCGTTCTCGATCTCGAACCCGCCCGGGTGATGGAGCGAAACCGGAATCGTCCACCCCACGACGACTACATCGACTCCTGGGGATCAGGGGCATCGGAGATCAAGCCCGGCCAGTGGTTCCCGATGGTTCATCCCTTGGCCGGCGCCACCACCATCGAGGAGATTGAGGCCCACCCCTGGCCCGACATGCACGACCCGACGCGGGTCGCTCATGTGGCTGAACAAGCCCAGAAGTTGGCCGACGAGAACCAATACGCCATCGTCGCCACCCCCTGGCTCCTGTTTCCGCTCGAGAGGGCATTCGCCATGCAGGGAATGGACACGTTCCTGATGAACATGGCTCTGTATCCCGACTTCGCCGATGCGTTGCTGTGGATACTCCAGGATGTCTGCAAACAGTTGATGGGCCATTTCCTGGAAGCACTCGGACCCAACGTCGACATAATCAAGATCGGTGACGACCTCGGCACCCAAGAGAGCCTGCTGATGTCGCCCGACATGTATCGAAACGTGCTCAAACCGATTCACGCCGATTGGATCGAGTTCATCAAGGCCCGCACCGATGCCAAGTTGCTGTTCCACACCGACGGCGATGTGTTCCCGCTGATCGACGAGTTCGTCGAGATGGGCATCGACATCCTCAACCCGATCCAGACATCGGCTGGAAAGATGTCGGATCTCGAGGGGCTCCGAGACCGCTACGGCACCAAGATGGTGTTCTGCGGAGCGATCGACACCCAGCGGATCCTTCCTCACGGAACTCCCGCTGAGATTCGAGCCGAGGTCAGAAGGGTGATCGACGTCCTCGGACCCGGCGGCGGCTACATGGTGTCGTCGGTCCACACGGTGATGGACGATGTGCCGGCCGAGAATGTCCTGGCCATGGTCGACGCTGTCGAGGAGTACGGCTCCACCTCGACGAGATCGTGGTAGACGACAGCATGGCCGACGAGTCCGACGACACTCCCACCGACTCGATTCTCGACTCGCTCTACGACGCTGTCACGGCCGGAGATGCCGACACGTCGGTCGAATCGACCCGGTCAGGGCTCGAAGCCGGCATGGACCCGCTCACCCTCTTATTCGACGCGATGATTCCGGCACTCGAAGAAGTCGGGCGACTGTTCGAAACTGGCGAGATATTCCTTCCGGAGCTGCTCATATCGGCAAGAGCGATGCCGGCGAGCATGGAGTTGATCCGCCCCCACTTGGCCGATCAGTCATCGGCGCGGGTCGGCGTGTTCGTGATGGGCACCGTCGCCGGCGACATCCACGACATCGGAAAGAACCTCTGCAACGTGATGCTCGAGGGAGCGGGTTTCGAGGTGATCGACCTCGGCGTCAACGTGCCCGCGGCCAACTTCGTCGCCGCCATTAACGAACACCATCCCGATGTCGTGGGTATCAGCGCCTTTCTCACGACCACGATGCCCGAGGTCGAAACGACGATCGATGCCATCACCGAGGCCGGAGTGCGACACGACACCAGGATCATCATCGGAGGAGCGCCGGTCACCCAGGAGTACGCCGATCAGATCGGCGCCGACGGCTACGCCCCCAACGCCGTCTCCGCGGTTCGCACCGTGAAGAGTCTCCTGGGTATCTGATCAGCGCTCCAAGACGACGAGCGGCCCGACCGCTCAGTGAGCGAACCGCACCTTCGGCAGGATTCGAGCCACTGAATTCGGCAGCCACCAAGCCCGGTCACCGATGATGTAGAGCACCGCGGGGACCAGCACGAGACGAATCAGGAAGGCGTCGAAGAGCACGGCCGTGCCCAGGATCAGACCCATCTCCTTCATCGGAAGGGTTCCAGCGATCGCGAATGTGTAGAAGACCCCGATCATCACTCCGGCCGCGGCCACGATCGGCCGACCGGTGTGGGCAATCGATCCCTTGACCGCCTCGGCGGCATCCTTCGAACGCTCGAAGTGCTCACGGGTGGAGGCCAACAGAAACACCGTGTAGTCCATCGAAATGGCGAACACGAGAGCGAAGAAGAACAGCGGTGCCCACGACGTGAGATACCCCTGGCTCTCGAATCCCATCGGTCCGGCAGCCCATCCGTGTTGGAATGCCAGCGCCCCCACCCCGAAGGCCGCTCCCACCGACAGGAGGTTGAATATCACACCGACGACCGCCACGATCACGGCTTGGAGAGCCAGCACCAACAGAAGGAATCCGAGTATCAGCACCACACCGATGACGAGGGGGGCCTTGTCGCCGAGGGTTCGATCGAGATCGTGATTCTCAGCGACCGGACCTCCGACCAGGACATCGACGGGAAGTTCGTCTCGCATGGTGGAGATCAGAGCCAGCGCCTCCTTGGAGGAGGGGTCGAACTCCGAAATCGCGGTCACCAGGCTCGCACCTTCAGCGCCCGGCTGAGCCGGGAGTGCCATGGCGACGCCGTCGATACCACCGATCTGTTCCGAGATTGCCGACGCATCTGCACCGGCCGGAACAACGATCTGAATGGGGCCGGGTCCGCCGGGACCGAACGACGCAGCGATGAGGTCGT
Organism: Acidimicrobiales bacterium; assembly: GCA_029263235.1. Taxonomy (GTDB): domain Bacteria; phylum Actinomycetota; class Acidimicrobiia; order Acidimicrobiales; family Aldehydirespiratoraceae; genus SZUA-87. The sequence continues at coordinate 30,625 of JAJCXW010000121.1, read as the reverse complement.
AGCCCTGTCGAGCCTGTTCGTCCTCGGGCAGCACGGTGATGCTCGGCATACCGGTCTTGAGGCCGAGAAGAGGGGTGGCCAGGCCGAGCAGCACGGCGACAGCGGCTACCGCCACAACCACACGCCTGCCTTCGATACGTTCGGCCATGCGGGCGAAGAACGAACTGCGATGATCACCAACGCTGTGCCACGGCAGGGGGAACCGGTCGATACCGGGGCCGAGCAGTGCCGGCAGCAGGGTGAGGGCCGCGGCAAGAACGAATCCGACCGACAGCATCATTCCTGCAGCCATGGACTGGAAGGCCGGAATCGGCACAAGAAGGATCGCCGAGAGGCTGATCAGCACGGTCAGGCCCGAGAACAGGACGGCCTTTCCGGCGGTGTCCATGGTGACGCCCACGGCATGAGGTTGATCGTCGGGATGGGCGTGCAGTGCCGCTCGGTAGCGGGTGACTATGAACAAGGCGTAGTCGATGCCGAGGGCCAGCGCGAACATCATCGCGAAGTTGAGAGTCCAGATCGAGAGATCGGTGAACTGGGTGATGCCGAAGAGGACACCCATCGAGGCGAGTAGCCCGGCCGCGGTGAGAAGAAGGGGCAGACCGGCGGCGGCCAGCGTGCCGAACGCGATCACGAGGATGATGGCGGTGACGGGCCAGGTGAGAATTTCGGCTTTCACCATGCCTTCACGGTTCACGGCATTGAAGTCGCCCCAGAACGCCGGGGAGCCGGTGAGGGCCACGGTCATGTCGCCGCCGTCATCGATGGTAGAGAGGTCGCCGACTGCATCGTGGATTCGCTCGGTGGCGCGCACTGCCTCCGTCGGGTCCACCAACGCACCTGCCTGGATCATGACGGTTCGACCGTCGGCGCCGGGCTGAGCGGGCAGAGCCGGGCCGAATGCTGGTTCACCGGCCAGCACCGCGTTGGCCGCCTCGATGGTTGATTGAAACTCCGGGGTGTCGAAGCCCAGCGATTCGCTGTGCACGACAATCACTGCCGACTGCGACGAAAGGCCACCGAACTGTTCGTCGATGATCTCTCGAGCCGCCAGGGAGTCGCTGCCGTTCACTTCCCACATGGCTCCCGATAGGGCGTGCTCGAGGCTCGGAGCGAAGATCCCGAGACCAACGGCGAAGACAGCCCAGCCGATGATCACGAGGCGGCGAGATCGATGGGACCATTGGCCTAGTCGGGCCAGAGGCGGAATCTTGGTGGTTGAGTCACTCATTTTTAATTGCTCCGTAACCATGAAGTAGTGAACTTGAGACAGTTGGGCCCGGAAGGGCCATCGATATGGGTCAAACCGAGAAGGTCTGGGCTTCGCTGCGAACCTGATCGCGCAGGCGATCACACACTGTCGAACAGAGTGTCATCAGGCTCGGATCGGTCACTGAGTAGTACGCAGCAGTGCCGTCGGGACGACGAGTCACGATGCCGGCGTCGTGGAGGACCTTGAGGTGCTTCGAAACGTTGGCCTGGCCGGCCTCGAGTCGTTCGGCGAGCTCCCCGACGTTTTGTTCGCCGGAATCCAGCAGCGCGCTGATGATGGATAGTCGACTCACATCACCAAGAACACGAAATCGTTCGGCCACGTGTTCGAGCAGCTTCGGAGGAAGGGACTCAGGCATATCGACTACTCTACTACTCTAGAGTTATACATGCAACCAGTTCGTCCATGTTGGCCCTGAACGCCAAGAGCCCGCCCGATCCAGGTCGGATCGGGCGGGCTGGTTTCGGAGATCAGGCGATGGCACTCACCTCATCAACGGGAACCTTTGTCTTGCCGTTGACCGATTCACCGGTCTCCACGTGATGCTTCAAGCCCGCCAACAGCCCCGCCAACGCTTTGCTGAAGTTTCGTCGCATCACGATCACGTTCATCGATGCACCCAGAACGCCGAGACCGACCTCGTAGTCCAGCGACATGGACACATCGGTTCTCTCGCCACGGGAATCGATCTCGATCGTCGCCACACCCGTACGAAGACCAGGGATCTTCTTTCGGTCGTAGATCTCGATCGACATCATTCGACCCTCGTCCCAGCTCGTAATGCGTTCCTGCACCACACCGACCGGAGCAAGCACACACTCACGGGTGGCCCCCAGTCCGCCTGGTTGATCCGACGTCAGTCGGGACTCCTTCACGGAAGGGTTGAACACCGAGATGTTGCCGAAGTCGGCCAGCGCCCTCCACACCTCGGCCGAAGATGCATTGATTGTCACGGCTCGCTTGATGATGGTCATGGTTGACCGTCCTCTCTTGATCGGTTTCTGGATTGATTCACCCGACGTCGGGCTTTCAAGGCGCCTCTTGGCAGCGCAGATGACACCGAGCAGCTCGATCTCCATGGCCTCAGCCAGCGCCTTGGGCTCGATTCGCGCCTCGATCAGTACCTGCGAACCGGCCCCGGCCGGAACTATTCGCAGGGCATGGCGATACGGCGAACGCTCGAGGACCGAGGCCACACGGCCCGGGGCGGCCCCGACGTGAACCTGACGTTGGATCAACACGGGATCAGAGCAAGTCGTCGTTGGTGGCGCGGCCCATCAGAGTTCCCCACATCGCTACCGAGGCTCGACGAGGAAGCAGTCTCGTGGTCATGAAGCGCATGACCTTGTTGGGAGCACCAGGCACGAGCACCGAGCGTCGGCCCAGGGCCTTGACCGCCTTGCGAGCCACGACATCGGGTGCCATCCACACGGCCGGCACCTTGTCGAAATCGACTCCTTCCATCTCGACCATCTCCGTGCGGGTCGGGCCGGGATGAACGACGAGAACGTCGACTCCGTGCTTCGTCCACTCGCCTCGAAGACCCTCGGCGAACGATCCCACGAATGCCTTGGTGGCCGCGTAGTTCGACATGTATGGAACCCCGTTGAACCCGGATGTCGACCCGACGAATATGAAGCCACCGTGACCCTGCCCGATCATCTGGCCTCCCAAGGCATGTGCCAACTGCATCGGGGCAATCACGTTGAGATCGACAGTCTGAAGTTGCTGCTCGATCGATGCCTTGAGGAACGCACCGGGTGAAGCAGTGCCGGCGCTACAGACGACGATCCCGAGATCGACGTCGGCGGTGGCCTTGACCACGGCCTCAATACCGGCATTGCCGGTCAGGTCGGCCTCGACGGTTCGGACCTGCACGCCATGGGCTGTGGTCAATTCCTCAGCCAGATCGTCCAACCGCTCTATGCGGCGAGCAGCCACCACCAGGTGGAAGCCTTCGCTCGCCAGCCGGCGGGCGAACTCTCGCCCGATACCCGATGACGCTCCCGTCACCACCGCCCACTGGCCGTACTTCTCGACGCGCTTGCTTGATGTCTCGGCCATGTTGGCCCTCCTTGTTTCTTCCTGCCGAGATGATGCAGACGAGGAGTGGGAGGTGCCGATCCCCCAAACGGGGGATACGCGTCCCATGCCGGGGGGAGAACCCGTCTCTAAACTGAGGTTCGTGAGTTCGCTCCCCCATCCGACGAGACAGGTCATCGGACGTCGTGACGACATCCGGTTGGTGCTCCGAGCGCTGGCCGACCAACGGCTGGTCACTCTGGTCGGCCCGGGCGGAGTCGGAAAGACGGCTCTGGCGATCGAAGTCACCGAAGAGGCCGAGCCGGAATTCGGTCGGGTCGTGAGCGCCAGTGTCGTCAACGCCGAAGATCTCGGCGAAGTGGCGTGCCTGGTCTCAACTGCGGTGATGGGTCAACCAATCGAGGACATTTCGGTCATTGCCTCAGCCCTGGCGGCCACCCCGACCCTGCTGCTGATCGACAACTGCGAACAGGCGATCGACGCGGTAGCGGAGATCACCGAAGGGTTGCTGACCAACAGCCCCGAAACCCGTGTCCTGGCTACCAGCCGAAGGCCACTCAACCTAGCCAACGAGGTCACGGTCACAGTCAAGCCGCTGCCCTTCCCGACCGACCTTGCCACCGCGCCGGTGACCGACTTCGCCGCGGTCCAGTTGTTCCTGGAACGAGTGCGTCAAGCCGATCCGACCTTCGAACTCACCGACTCCAACGCCGGAGTCATCGCCGACATCTGTGGTCGGGCCGACGGGATCCCGCTCGCCATCGAGCTGGCGGCCGCCCTGGTCCGCACCCGCAGTCTCACCGACATTCTTGCGGCCATGGTCGACGGATCCGATTCCCTATCCGGCCGCCGCAGAGACCTCCATGTCCATCAACGCAGCGTCGCCGCCTCATTCGAGTGGAGCCGACAGTTCCTCTCACTCGGCGAGCGTCGGTTGCTCGACCGGCTCTCGGTGTTCGTGGGCGGCTTCACCGCCGAGGCAGCCCGAATCATTGGTGAGGCCGACGACGACGGTGCGTTGACCCAACTGGTCGACCACTCCCTGGTGCTGTTCGATCAAGCCACCGGCCGCTACCGCCTTCTCGAGGTGCTGCGCTCTGACGCCGAATCCCGCCTCGAACCCGACGAGTGGCACCGACTGGTCGACAGGCATGCCCGATGGTGCCAACACCTCGCCGTCCAGATTCGCGAGGGCATGTTCAAGCCAGATCCGGCTCGCCTTTTTCCGGACTTCGACCATGAGATTCCGAACCTGGGTTCGGCCCTACGACGCTGCTGGCAGCGCGGCGACATCAACGGCTTCCGCGAGATCCTGGCCCCGATGGCCAACTGGTGGGTGCACCACGCTCGGCCCGAAGGGGTGGAGCATTGGCCCGAGCTGTTGCTCGACAGCGAGATCACCCATGAGCAGTCGATGAACATCCGACTCGCTCTTGCCTACCACTTCAGCCACCGTGGCCAGTACGAAGAGTCGATCATCCACGCGAGGAAGGCCCACGAACTCGCGGCAACTGTCGGTGATCACGACACCGCAGCAGCCGCCGTGATGAGTGAGGCCAACGCCAAAGCTGCTACCGGCAACGTCGATAGTGGCATTGCGCTTCTCAACGATGCCTTGGTTCTCTCCCAACGATCCGAGACTCCGTTCGTCGGCCTCTGGGCACGGGTCAATCTGGCCCGACTCGACCCCGAAGGCGCGGCACGGCACCTCACCGGAGCACTCCAGATCGCTCAGCAGGGATTCACCATCGCCGAAGCGCTCGTCTTGATGGAGCTATCGCGCATCGCATCCGCCGATGGCCGAACCAACGAGGCGATCCGAATTTCCGACGAGAGCATCGCAATAATGCGAGAGACCGACTACAGCGAAGGCCTCGCCACAGCTCTCACGACACGCGCCCACATCGCCGCCTCCGTCAACGATTTCAGCGGGGCGAGAGCGGGATTCGACGAAGCCCTCCTGATCGGGAGTCGCATCACTCACCGGGCAGTGGTCGCCGGAGCTCGCGACGGATTGGCCGGACTTCCGGACTCTTCAGCGCCGATCACCACCATGCCCACCGATCAGCCGTTGACCGATCGAGAGTTGGCGGTTGCCCATCTGCTGCGTGGCGACCTCACCCAGCGCGAGATCGCCGACGAGCTCTACGTCGCCCCCTCAACCGTGAAGACCCACGTCAAGTCGATCTACCGGAAGCTCGGGGTGGCCAAACGCTCCCATGCCATCACCAGAGCCGCCGAACTCGGCCTCTTCAACCGCTGAATCGCACCCAGCGAAGCCGAGCCGAACTCGATCTCGAGTTAGCTGTCGCCGTTGGCGGGATCGTTGCGATGGCGAGCACCATCGACCTCGGCACCTATGAGTGCGGCGAGGACCGAAAGGTAGAACCACACCATCAGCGCGGCTACTGCGCCGAGAGAACCGAAGGTCGACTCGACCCGATCGATCTGGGAGTAGGTGAGGCTCAGCGCATAGGTGCTGAGCACCCAGATGACCATGCCGACCACCGAACCGACGCTGATCGCGTGGTAGCGGCCACTTCTCGCCCCCACGACCGCTCGATACAGCACAGCCAACGCCACCATCGATGTCACGACAACCAACGGCCAACGACCAATCGACAGGCCCCACCGAAACGGCCCGCCGACGTTGGCTCGATCGAGCACCGGCGGCAGGACAACGACCAGCCAGATCATCGCAGCCGTTGCCAACACGCCGACGAGACTCAGCTTGAGAGCGAAGATCCGCCCCTTGATCCACGTGTGAGGGCTCGGCATCTCGTGGGCGATTCGAATTGCCATGACCATCGAATTCAGTGCATTGGATATAGCCCACGCCGCTCCGAGAAGACCGATCACGAGACCGACGGTGACCTTCGCGCTACTCACAGCCGTGACGTTCTCGAGTTGGTCGATGAGCAATTGACCGGCTTCGGGAGGTAGAGCCTCGACGAGAGGCTCGAGATTGGACTCGACATCAGAGGGCGATGCCACCAGCCCGTAGACCGCCACCACCGCAAGCAACGCCGGGATCAGCCCCAGGACACAGGAGAATGCGACTCCACTGGCGACCAGCATCGTGTGATGAGCGGTGATGTTTCGCGCCAACAAGACGATCGCCTCGCGCAGGAACGTAAAGCGCTCACGCAATCTCACTGCCCTAGATTCCCGAACGACGCTTCAACATCACCGCAAAGACGCTAACGCCTCCGTTCGGGGAGGCGTCGGGTCAGTCGGTCGACCCGTAGAGACCCAGCGCCTCGGCCTGAGCATCGTTGAGGTGATACGACTCATCGTCGCTCGGGAATGCACCGGATCGAACATCGTCGGCGAAGGCACTCATGGCGTCCACCGAAATGCCCTTCACGTCGGCGTAGCGCCGAACGAACTTCGGCACGATGCGGTCTTCGATGCCGAGAATGTCGTGGTAGACGAGAACCTGGCCATCACAGTAGGGGCCGGCCCCGATTCCGATGGTGGGCACATCGACTGCCTCGGTGACCATCTGGGCGACCTTCACCGGAACACCTTCCAAAACAATCGCGAAACACCCGGCATGGGCCAGCGACTTGGCGGCTTGCGCCAACTTTCGTGCGGCTTCGGCCTTCTTTCCCTGCACCTTGAATCCGCCCATGGCATGCACCGACTGGGGGGTGAGACCAATGTGACCCATCACCGGGATCTCGGCCGAAATCAGCCTCTCGATCATCGGTAGACGTTTGCGCCCACCCTCGATCTTCACGGCCTGAGCACCAGCCTTCACCAGCTTGGCTGCATTGCGGACCGTCTCTTCGGGCGACACATGAAAGCTCATCCATGGCATGTCGCCAACAATGAACGATTCAGGTTTGGCTCGCGCCACCGCTCCCACATGGTGAACCATGTCGTCGATCGTGACCTGAAGAGTGTCGTCGTACCCCAGCACGACCATGGCCAGGCTGTCGCCCACCAGAATCATGTCGGCACCGGCCTCACTGGCGATGCGCGCGCCCGGGGCGTCGTAGGCGGTGACCATCACCAAGGGATCGGCGCCATTGCCGACCTTGCGTTCACCGATGGTTGGAACCGTGAGCTTGCCCATTTCTGGATTTCCTTTCCCGTCCAGCGCACAGAGGCTGCCGGCGGTGACAAGAATGCTACTTGCCAATGATCCGGGACTCAACAGGACGCTATCGATGCCAATCAGAAGAGCGTTGATCGAGCCAGGTGATTCCAGCCGCAGCCGTTGCAGACCTCGACCACGTACCCCCGATAGGTAGTGGCCTTCTCTTCGAGCCGGCGCATCTCCTTGTCGGTCGTGACACAGCGGCCGTGCTTGGGGAGTCGGGGTCCGAACACGTAGGTGACCTCGACCAACCTGACCGCTTCACACACGGGACAATCCCGGCTGGAGGTCGTTCCGCAGAACTCGGCATTGCGGCGAAGCTCGGGTTGGGCGTCGCAGATCTGCCCAAGATCGAGATCGCCTTCTCTCCACGCCTGCAGGATCGCCTCTCGAGCAAGGCGAAAGTCGACCGGGGCCGCTGTTGGGCCGCTCGTCTCGACAGGTTCGGAGATCACCCCGTCGATGGTAGCGACAACCGACCCCTTGATGCCCTCCACCCCACCTCACCTCACGGCAGCCAGACTTGCCCCATGCTCATCTACGACACCCGAACCGGCGGCTCCGAGCGACCTCTCGACCATGTCGAGTTCGGTCCCGGTATGGGAGCCGAAACCGACCGACGTCTACTCGGCGAGATCGCGGGTCGAAGGATTCTGGAACTCGGGTGCGGCGCCGGCCACGGAGCGGTCGGGCTTGCTCTGCGAGGCGCCAGGGTCACCGCGGTCGACGGAGCGGTCGAGCAAATCGACGCGGCAAGAGATCTGGCCAACCGTCACGAAGTCACGGTCGAGTTCCACCAGGCCCAACCGGCAGAATTGGCCTTCATCCAGGCCGAGCAGGTCGATCTCATACTCTCCGTGTCGGCGCTCTCGTTGACCTCGGATCTGGATCGGGCATTTCGCCAGGCTCATCGGGTTCTTCGCCAGGGTGGTCACATCGCCCTGTCGCTCCCCCATCCGGCGGCACTGTGTGCCGATGGGGCCAACCCGCGCCTCAATGTCCGACCCTGGAACGACACCAATCCGGTCGACGGCCGGTGGATTCACACCGCCGACAGCGTCGTCACATCGCTGGGGCGAGCCAATTTCGCGGTCGACACCCTCATCGAGCACCACGCCGGTGGGCCTCTACCGGTCACCTTGGCGGTCAGGGCCCGCCGATTGGGCGCCTGAACGCCACCAGTCGGAGAGTTCGCGGCGAAGTTCGTCGTTCGGCAACACACCTCTCGCGTAACGCAGATCCTTCAACCAAGCCACGGCCCGACCGACATCGACACCCGGCTCGATCTCCAGCAGCGCACAGATCTCGTTTCCGTCGAGACCCACGTCGGGATCATCGAGGTCGGCTTCGGTATTTCTCAACCGGCCGAGGATCGCCCCCAGAGCGTCGAGTTGCTCGACCCCTCGACCATCGGCGGTCCGGATCCGCCGAAGCCAATCGATCACCGTTTCCAGCCTGATCCGAGCGCCTCCCATCGACGCCAACCGCCGAACATCGGAATCGTCGAGTCCCGAGGAGCCTTCAACCTGATTCGCGAGTCGCAGCAGGAGTTCGGTGTCGTCGATCACAACTCTGGCTGACTTGAGCTCACGTAGTCGCCGACCCGCCGCGCTCTCCTCGCCCAGCAAGGCGGCCCACCGTTGCACGACGCTGGGTTGGACCGCCTCGACCCTCGACACCAGGTCTTCGAGTTGGCCACGGTCGAACGAAGCCAACTCCGGTAGGACCTTCACCATCAACCCGGTTGCACGAAGCAACTCGAAACCGGGGCCGGGGTCGGGCAGCAGCACTAGCTTTTCCAACTCGTCCCGAACCCGCTCCGCCGAGACGATGTCGAGCCTGTCGGCCATGTCGGCAATAGCCGTCGTGAGTTCGGGCACTGGAATCAGCCCGTAGCCGGAGTGGAATCGAGCTGCTCGCAGCATCCGAAGGGGATCGTCAGAGAAGCTGATCGAGGGATCGAGCGGCGTGCGTAGGACACCTTCGCGGAGATCGGTCAGGCCGCCAAACAAGTCGATCACGGAACGCTCGAGCACATCGACAGCCATGGCGTTGACGGTGAAGTCCCGCCTTGAGAGATCGTCGTCGAGTCGGTCGCCGAAAGCCACTACCGGTTTCCGCGACGCCTGATCGTAGGTTTCGGCCCGGTGGGTGGTGACTTCATAGACATCTCCGTCGATGCGACAACCAATCGTGCCGAACCGTTCACCCTGAGCCCATACGGCATCCGCCAACTCGGTCACGATCGACTTGATCTGCTCGGGCCGAGCCTCGGTCGTGGCATCGAGATCACTCTCGACACGATCGATGCCCAGGTAGCTGTCGCGAACCACACCACCCACGAGGTAGAAGTGATATCCGGCTTCGGCAAAGCGTCGGGCCAGTGGCTGGGCCAAGTCGAGGGCCGCGTCGAGTGTCGGGCTGAGAGGTTGATCAGACATGGTCGCGCCCCTCATCGATGTGCAGACGCCGCGCCGACTCGACGATATCGGCGCCCGGACCTCCGCTCGTGGACTCCTCGGTGCGACACGGGGTGTCGGTGAGACATCCGACGAGTGCTGCCGAAGAGAGGCGAATCGCCGGCAGGTCGTATCCGCCCTCCAGCGCCGCAACGACTCGACCGGGCGCAACGAGTTGCAACAGCCGTCCCATGAGATCCGCAATGTCGCCAGCGCTGAACATCAGTTGAGCCAGGGGGTCGTCGCGATGACCGTCGAATCCGGCAGACACCAGCAACCAGTCCGGATCGAAGGAATCGACAGCCGGGCCGATCACACCATCGAGCGCCCTCAGCGCCACATCGCCGGTTGCTCCCGGTGGCAACGGCACGTTGATGGTGGTGCCCACACCGGCGCCAATCCCGGTCTCGGTGAGGTCCCCGGAGCCCGGATACAACGGAGACTGGTGAATCGAGGCGTAGAGCACCGCAGGATCATCGAAGAAGGCGTCTTGGGTTCCGTTGCCGTGGTGAGCATCGAAGTCGACGATCGCCACCTTCTGACCTCTCGCGGTGATCGACCGGGCGGCGATCGCCACCGAGTTGAACAGACAGAATCCCATCGCTCGGTCGGGTGTGGCGTGGTGACCCGGAGGACGCACGACGCAGTAGCCAGCTCTGAACTCCTCCGAGGACGCCAGCTCATCAACCGCCGTGAGCACAGCTCCGGCCGCCAGTCGGGCCACCTCGAGACTCATGGGTCCCATCGACGTGTCGGCATCGAGCCGACCCCCACCAGCCGCCGAGAACTCGTTCATTCTCGCCAGATACCCGGGCTCGTGAACCGCCGTTATCTCCTGGTCGCTGGCCGACCTTGGAGAGCGCCAAGTGACGGCTTCGGCAACGTCCGCCAACCGGATTCCGTCCAGCGCCGCGGTGAGCCGACCGGGTCGCTCGGGATGCGACGGACCGGCCTCATGATCCGAAAAGCGATCGTCAGTCACCACCAACAGCACGCGCGGAGCGTACCCCTCGGGCGTACCGGCGTATCGTTACATCGACCATGGCCCTTTATCCGATCAACTTCGGCAAAGCCCGATTTCGTGGCGGCGGATGGCGCGGCAGCGCCGACATTGCCTATCTGGTGCCGATATCGGCGGCCTCCACACTCGATCAGCGATCACTGGAAGCAGCGCGGGCCAAGCTCACCGCCGATGGATTCTCCGAGGTCATAACCGGGGCGGTGGGGGTCAGCGAATGCCGAGTCATGAAGAACGACGGGTTTGTAGACCGCGAGCATCTGCATCTGTTGCGCCACGATCTGGAGGGCCCCATCCCCCGCCCCGACTCCATCAGCCGGCGAATCAAAAACGGTCGGCCGTCTCACCGCCGATCGATTCTGGCTCTCGACAGTATTGCTTTCGACGGGTTCTGGTCTCTCGACCCAAGCGGCTTCCAGGAGGCTCTCGACGCTACGCCAGTCAGCCGACTGCGAGTGATCAAGGACGGCCCGGTGGTGGCGTATTCGATCACCGGCAGGGCCGGACGCAACGGCTACCTGCAACGGTTGGCCGTTGCTCCCGGCGCCCAGGGTGAGGGACTCGGATCGGCACTCGTGCACGACGCTCTGCGCTGGCTGAAGCGAAGGCACGCCGATCATGTCTGGGTCAACACCCAAGAGACCAACGAACGCGCCTACCAGCTGTATCTCCGACTTGGTTTCCGCCCCGAGCCGACTCAACTCACGGTCCTCCAGCGACAACTCCCATGAGACGCCTCCCCGCCTTCGCGACGATCGCCGCGACCCTGATCACCGCCACCACAATGTTCGCGACAGGCCAGGTGGCGGCCCAGAGCGGCGGGCGTCTCGATCTCGTGGCCCAGACGACTTGGCTCGGGGACCTACCGGCGGCGATCGACCTCCGGGTCTCCGGCGCCCCCGAAGATGCCCGACTAGCGGTACGCATCGTCGGTCCGGCCGCCACGCGAGGAGAGGTCAGAGCCAGCTACCGACGTCCCGACGACAACACAGACCTTCTGGCCTTCTTCGAGGTCATCGACCTGGAAGCTGCTCGAGTCGGATCGGGCGACGTGATATCTGTCGTGATGCCCGACGAGGAGATCGGCCTCCTGCTACGTCGAGATCCCGGCGCACTCATCGTCGTGATCGATCTGATGTCGGAAGATGTGATCCTCGACACGTTGATCACTCACATTCTCGTCGACGGACCGTCACCCAACGTTCGACGGAAGCTGTCGATTGCCCTCATCCACGACATGAGACAGCCCTTGGCGGCCCGATCCGATGGCTCGACCGTTCTCGACGAGGACTCACTCGCCGCCTCACTGGAGTTCCCGGCCACCAGGCCCGAGACACCGATCGCCATGAGGATCAATGCCGAGACCGTCGAAGCAATCGAGGCCACCGAGTCATCAAACGGAGGGCCGACCATCGACTCTGTGAGAACTCTCTTGTCGACCCAGCAACTCTTCCTCGAGCCGTGGGTTGATCTGGACGAGGAGGCTTGGAGAGCCGTTGGGGAACCCGACACCGTTCTCGCCCAATACGACCGCGGCAGATCAAGCACCGAAGCCCATCTGGCAACATCTCCGACCGGCATCGTCAGGCTCGATACCGACGCCACCGCCAACACCATCACCTTGCTGCGATCGGCCGGCGCCACCGGCTTGCTGGTCGACACCGGCCAGGTCCGGCTGTCCCCCGCCGTCGGCGACTTGCACAATCCGGTGCAGTTGCTCGACAGCAATGAACTCGCCATCCAGACCGTCGTCACCGACTCGGCGATTCTCGACACTCTCTCCGGATCAGATTCCGAACTCGCCGCTCAGCGGGCCGTGGTCGAACTGGCCATCGATGCCCGCAACCTCCTGATCGACGGCGCCGAAGTCATCGACATCACCGATCTCGACCCGGTCGCTCTCGATGTGTTGCTCGAAGGAATCGCTGCGAGCGACCAACTCGAAATCATCAACCTCGAAGAGGCCTTCTCCCAGCCGTTCGCCCGCGGCTTCAACGGCACGGCCCTCAGCGCCAGGTTGAATTCGGATCCAGCTCCCAACCTCGCTTCGGCCGCCGCCGATCTACAACTCACCCGATCGGCCCTCGACTCGTACTCATCGATGGTCGCGCCAGCCGAGGCCCCCATCATTCCTCTCCGCCATCTTCTGGAGGCATCGGTTTCGAGCAGTCTCCAGGCCGAAGATGTCGACCTATTCACCTCAGAAGTGTTCGACGCGATCAGCAAGGGAACGCAGGGAATCACCGTGATCGAGGGCGGCCGCGTCACCCTCGCCTCGAGAACTGCCGATCTTCCGCTACGCATCCGAAACGACCAATCGCTTCCAATCACGGTCAACATGTTCCTCAGCTCAGAGAAACTCCGATTCCCCAACGGCGACCATCTGACCATCACCCTCGCCCCTGGAGACAACGCCCTCACGGTCACCGTAGAGGCCATCACATCGGGAGATGCCCGCGTCACCACCACGCTGACATCACCCGATGGCAAGCTCGAATTGGCCCGCGGCAATGTCAATATCCGATCGACCGCGATCTCCGGTCTTGGCCTGATCATCTCGCTCGTCGCCCTCGCGATTCTGAGCACTTGGTGGATACGTACCATCCTCCGCGTGAGACGCAACCGCGCCGCTGCTAGTTTCAGCAAATCGGAAGGTGACGCCACCGAGGCCGTCACAGACACCGAACTGGGAGAATCGTGACCGTAAGAATCGTCACTGATAGCGCATGTGATCTTCGTGGTGGTGAGGTCGAGGAGATGGGTATCGAAGTGGTACCGCTGTCGATCCGATTCGGCGACGAAGAATTCGTCGACCGGGAGGAACTCACCGTCGAGGACTTCTACAAGCGTCTCGCGCAGTCGTCCGATCTTCCCGAAACATCAGCACCATCGCCAGGTCGCTTCGAGCAGGCCTTTCGTCGCCAGCTCGACGCCGGTGCCGACTCGGTCATTTGCATCAACCTCTCCGCCGGCTTGTCAGCAACCATGCAGTCCGCTCGTACCGCCGCCGAATCTCTCGATGCCGACGTGCGTGTCGTCGACAGCCGTTCGATCACAGCCGGACTCGGCACGATCGTGATCGGTGCCGCCCAACTCGCCGCCGACGGAGCCGACCCCGACACGATCCTGGATGCGATTGATTCAATGATCGGCCGCACGCGAATCTTCGGAGCACTCGACACGCTCGACAACCTCAAGAAAGGCGGTCGCATCGGCAGTGCCCAGGCGATGCTCGGGACGATGTTGTCAATCAAGCCGATCATCGACATCTCGTCTGGGGAAGTCGAGGAGGCATCCAAGCAACGGACCCGCCGCAAGTCCCTGGCTTGGCTACGCGACAAGCTCAACGAGTTTCCGGCGATCGAGCATCTCGCGATCATGCACGGCGAGGCCCCCGACATCGACGACTTCATCTCAATGCTCGAAGGATCGATCACTCACAAGATTGATCGGGTCGAAAAGATCGGACCCGTCATCGGCACCCATGGTGGGCCTCGGGTGGCGGGTCTTGCCTTCCAGATACCGGCCTGAGCCAAACCGGCCGAACATTCCCCGACTCAGACCCATCGGGTAGGGTCCGCGCATTCCGGATCATGCCGATGACTCGAAGCTGATCACAGCAGCGCAGCGCGGAGATCGTCGCGCCCTCGATCAGCTTCTGCGGATTCATCAGCCGATGATCTACTCGATTTGCCGCCGAATCACCGGCAACGATGCCGATGCCCTCGACGCCACCCAAGAGGCCCTGATCTCGATCGTGAAGGGTCTTCACAAGTTCGATGGGCGCGCCAAGTTCTCGACTTGGGCCTATCGGGTCGCCACCAACGCCTGTCTCGATGAGATGCGTCGGCGATCCCGTAGGCCGTTGCCAGGCCTCGTCGATGAGCATGCCGGCGACCCCTTCGTCGCCTCATCGCAGTCCCGCGATCCGGCCGAAACCGTTTCCGCAAAGGTCGATGTTGATTCCGCGCTGGAGCTCTTGCCTGAAGAGTTCCGCGCTGCCGTCGTGTTGAGAGATCTGGTCGGTCTCGACTACGCGGAGATCGCCGAAGTGCTCGAAATCGCGCCCGGAACCGTTCGTTCACGCATTGCTCGAGGCCGCTCACGAATGGCCGACATCATTTCCGGGAACCAAACCCCCCCTTCCGATCGTCAGAACTCACAGCCATGACCGACGTATTCCCCTCCGACGACGAGCTGGTCTCGTCCTACCTCGATGGTGAGGCCACACCATCGGAGATCGAGCGCGTCGAGTCTTCTCCTCAACTCATGGCCCGCGTGGCGGAATTCCGGAGATCGGCTTCGCTGGTGGCCACGCCAGTCGCACCTCTTGCTTCACTCGATATCGACGGCCTCATCGAGTCGGCCCTCGACTCCAGTCACACGTCGGGCAATGTGGTCGATCTCGCCGCGGCCACACAGACTCGTTGGTGGCATCAGCCACGAGTTCTGGCTGCGGCAGCCGCAGTGGCATTGCTCGCTCTGGCCGTACCGGCACTCCGAATCATCTCGGAGTCCGGTTCCGAGATGGATTCCGCCGCTGTCGAAACCGGACTCGCCGCACCGACGACTGCGGCCGCCGCGGCCTTCGCCCCTCTGAACGACGACAGCTCCACATCAGCCGGCGATTCCGGCACCAACGCCACCGAATCTGCCGATTCCATCGAATCCGGTGCCCCTACCGCCACCACCATGGAGGCCCAGGGAGCTGCCGATTTCGCCCACCAACTTCCTCCGGCCGATCTCGCCTTCGACCCGCTACCCGAAGAGCTGCTCCCGACGACCGACCTCATCTCGCTGGGGACCCAGGTCTCGAGCTTGCTATCAGAGTTCCACCGGGCTGGGGCAGTCCCGGGGGACGACCAAGACGGTGGTCGTCTGTACCCCGACCAGGTTCCTCCTGCGTGCGCCCAACAGATGGCCGAGGTCCTATTCCCTGGATCGAGCGCCGCAGATGCTGACCTCAGTCTGGTGTTGGCCGACTACGCCACCGTCGTTGTCGACGGTGATGAGTTCATAGTCGCGGTCGTTCAGTTTGAAGACGCTGCCTCGCTGGCGGTGGCCGCCGACACCGCCACCTGTTCCACCGTCGAGCTTCTCGAGATCGTTCCCTGACCGGGGCACTGGCCACAGAGCAGGGATAGGATCCCACGCCATGGCCGACGACGAAGCCACCCACTCCGCAGACGGATCCCGACGGGGCATGTCGATCGGGCCCGACGACTGGCCTGAGCAGGCCGCCGACAAGGTCATCGATCTGGTCGACAAGGCCAAGGGATACACGACCGACAACGCCATCAAGGCCATCCGAGGCCTGGTCTACGGCCTGGTGATCCTGGTGCTGTCGGGAGCGGCTCTGATCCTCACGGTCATTGTTCTCGTGCGGTTGGCCGACGCCTATCTGCCCATAGGTGCCGGGGTCGGAGACGCCACCTGGTCGGCGCATCTGTTCATCGGGAGCCTGCTCACCGTGCTCGGTCTGGGAGCATGGGGATCACGAGGCGGAACCGGAGCCCCGAAGGCGCTCTATGTGGCGGTGATCATCGATGTGGTGATCATCACATCCGTCGTCGTGGTCGCAATCGCCGACGCATTCATCTAGATCGCGGGAATCAGCGCCCGTCCGAGTCGGTTGAAGCACCGAACAGCAAAGTAGGAGACATCATGAGTGATGTACGTGAGGTGATCATCATCGGATCGGGGCCAGCGGGCCTCACCTCCGCGATCTACACGGCACGAGCCAATCTCTCGCCGCTTGTACTCGAGGGAGAACCGAGTTCGACGAGCGACCAGCCCGGTGGGCAGTTGATGCTCACCACCGATGTGGAGAACTTCCCTGGATTCCCTGAGGGTGTTCTCGGACCGGACTTGATGCAGAACTTCCGGACGCAGGCCCTTCGCTTCGGAGCCGAAATCCAGACCGTGAAGGCCTCACGTGTCGACCTCTCATCACGGCCCTACGGCGTGTGGGTCGGCGATCCCGACACCCCCGAACCCACCCATCGGGCCCAGTCCCTGATCATCTCCACCGGTGCCCAGTCGATCATGCTGGGACTCGACCGAGAAGCCGAACTGATCGGCCATGGTCTCTCGACCTGCGCCACATGCGACGGATTCTTCTTCCGTGATCAGGAGATCGCCGTGGTCGGCGGAGGCGATTCAGCTCTCGAGGAGGCGCAGTTCCTCTCACGATTCGCCAGCAAGGTCACAATCGTTCACCGACGCGACGAACTGCGAGCCTCGAAGATCATGCAGGACCGCGCTTTCGCCAACGACAAGATCGAGTTTCGTTGGAATTCCGTGGTCGACGGCTACGAGTCCGATACGTCGGTTTCAGGCCTCCGGCTCAAGGACACCAAAACTGGAGAAGACTCGATTCTGCCGGTCACGGGAGTCTTCCTGGCGATCTGACACCGGCCCAACACCGACCTTTTCAAGGGCCAGTTGGACCTCAAGGACAATGGCTACCTAATCACATTGCCCGACTCCACCCGCACCGGTGTCGAGGGAGTGTTCGCCTGTGGCGACGTGCAGGACGACTACTTCCGCCAGGCCATCACCGCGGCAGGATCTGGCTGCATGGCCGCGATAGAGGCCGAACGCTGGCTCGAAGACAATCCATCGAGCGGCCACTGACAACGACGGAATAGAGTCAACCAGCCGCGTGTTGTTCCACACGAAGCACTTTGTGCCCGTACATGAAAGGACCTCTGATGTCCGCCGCAATCCCCCATCTCTCTGACACCACCTTCGACGAAGCAATCGGCGCCTCGACCGAACCCGTTCTGGTCGACTTCTGGGCCGAGTGGTGCGGACCCTGCAAGATGATCGCTCCCGTTCTCGAAGAGATAGCGGAAGAGAAGGCCGGGTCCCTCCGTATCGCCAAGCTCAACGTCGACGAGGCATCCGACGTCGCCCGTCGCTTCGAAGTGATGAGCATTCCCACCTTGATCCTCTTCAAGGACGGTGAGCCCGTGAAGCGCGTCGTCGGAGCCAAGCCCAAGCAGGCTCTGCTCGACGACATCTCAGAGTTCATCTGAGCCAACTTCTCCCCCACCGGCCCATCGGGTCGGCCGAATCCGAACGACCGGCCCCGATGGGTCGGTCGTTCCGCGTTGGCCCGGCCGGAGTACGATTCATCTCGATGCCCACATATCTGATCGGTCGATGGTGACCACACCAGGCCTGCCGCTCCGCTTGGGCGACCTCGGACCCACCGTCCGAGACCTCCACCGTCGACTCTCGGTCGCCGGCTTCGAGGACACCGGAGACTCCGACGTATTCGATTCCGCGACACAACATTCGGTCCGCGAGTTCCAGCAGCACCGCGGCATGATCACGGATGGCATTTGCGGACCACATACCTGGTCGGCGCTCATCGAAGCCGGCCATCACCTCGGCGATCGGATGCTCTATCTCCGATCGCCCATGTACCGAGGCGACGACGTCACCCAATTGCAGGAGCAGTTGGGATCATTGGGGTTCGACGCCGGATGGGTCGACGGGATCTTCGGACCCATGACCGAGAGCGCCCTGCGGGAGTTTCAACGAAACCAGGGCCTGATGCCCGATGGTGTCCTCGGACGAGACGCCGTGACCTCGCTCTCCCACCTACAGGGACGACGGTCGGGATCGAAAACTGTCGCCGAGGTACGCGAAGCCGAATCGCTGCGAAGCCATCTGGGCAACGTGAGCGGCCGGCGTCTCATATTCGGAGAGTCCGGGGGTCTTCCCGCCGTGGTTGATGGTCTGGCGCGTCGACTCCGGTTGGACGGTGCCCAGGTACTGGCACTCCATCATCCCGACCTGTCGATTCAAGCCAAGTCGGCCAATGAGTGGGAAGGGACGGTCTACGTCGGGGTCACACTCGCCAGCGAGGACACATCCGTCGCGTATTTCGCCACCGGTGGCTTCGAGTCGGCTGGCGGACGCTCGTTGGCCGCCTGTTGTGCATCCCACCTCGGAGACGTTCTCGAGACCCAACTGCCGGTGGCTGGCTTGAGACTGCCCATACTCCGAGAGACCCGTATGCCGGCAGTTTGGTGTCGGGTCGGGCCACCCGCGCAGGTAGTGGAGCACTCAGCCGCGATCGTCTCCGCCCTGAGGAACGCAGTGGTCGAATGGTGCGCCGATCCGCTCCACGAACAATGATTCTGCCCTGTCCACAGGGTTATCCATAGCGGTGGACAAGTGGTTGAGCCTTAACCTCATGTGACATATGTCACATCTAATGGCTTAGACGATCGTGCCTGGAGGAGTGATGACTCTGTAGATGCGCTCCAGGTCATCGAGGTCAGCGAACTCGACCATCAATCGTCCGGGGCCCTTTCCGAGCCGCACTTTGACCCTGGTGTCGAGCCGAGCCGACAGCAACTCCTCGAGTTCGAGAACGGCTGGCTCGGGAACACGGGGAGTGGATGTGCTCCCTGTCTGTTCTGCTTCGACCTCCGACTCTCCCCCATCGCCTCGGATCCGCAACAGCTCCTCGACTTGACGCACCGTGAGCGATTCAGCCACCACTCGAGCTGCCAACTCCTCTTGCAGAGCGCGATCAGGAGTAGCCAGCAGTGCCCTGGCATGGCCGGCCGAGATCTGAGACTCAACCACCAACTGTTGAACCGACGGTGGAAGCTGCAGCAGTCGGATGGCATTGGCCACCGCTGATCTGGATCGACCCACCCGCTGGGCCACCGTCTCTTGGGTCAGCCCGAAGTCTTCGATCAACTGCTGATACGCGGCCGCCTCCTCCAGAGCGTTGAGATCCTGGCGATGAAGATTCTCCACAACCGCGGTCTCCAGGCTGGTGCGGTCGTCGGCCGATCGCACCAGCGCAGGGATCGACGGGCTACCGGCCCGTCGGGCCGCCCTCCACCGCCTCTCCCCCGCTATCAACTCGTAGCCACCATCCTCGGTTTCGCGAACCACTATCGGCTGGATGACCCCGACTTCGGCTATCGAGGTGGCTAGCGCCGTCAGCGACTCCTCGTCGAAGTGCTCCCGTGGCTGATAGGTGTTGGCGACGACGGCATCGACATCAATCTCTCGATACACCGCCCCTTCGGTCTCGAGATCAGCTGGGATTAGCGAGCTGAGCCCCTTACCCAAACCGCTACGCCTTGGCATTGATGACCTCCTTGGCCAACTCTCGGTAGGCAATGGCGCCTCTGGACACTGGGTCGAACACGGTGATCGGCTGTCCGAAACTCGGTGCTTCGCTGAGTCTCACCGTGCGAGGAATCACCTGCCTGCATACCCGGTCACCGAAGTGTTCCCGAACCTCCTCGGACACCTGACCCGACAACTTGGTCCTGGCGTCGTACATGACCAGGACGATCGTGCTCATCTCGAGCTCAGGATTGAGGTTCTTCTTCACCAAATCCACATTCCGAAGCAGTTGGCCGAGTCCTTCCAACGCGTAGTACTCGGTCTGGATGGGCACCATGACCTCGGTGGCGGCCGTCAGACCGTTGATTGTCAGCAATCCCAGAGACGGCGGGCAATCAATGAAGACAAAGTCATAGTCGTCAATCACTGTGCCTATGGCATCCTTCAGTTTGCGTTCACGACTGAAGGCCGGAACCAGTTCGATCTCTGCCCCAGCCAGATCCAAGCTGGATGGAGCCACGAACAGGTTCTTCACTGTCGTGGGCTCTATGACATCCTCCAGCGGCACGTCTTGAAGAAGCACGTCGTACATCGAGTGATCAAGCTGTCGGGGGTTGAGACCCAGCCCGGTGCTGGCATTGGCCTGGGGATCCAGATCCACAATGAGAACGTTGCGATCCATCTCAGCGATCGCCGCACCGAGGTTCACCGTCGTGGTCGTCTTTCCAACTCCGCCCTTCTGATTGGCCACAGCGAAGATCCGCGGAGAGGAACTTGATGATTTCCGTTTGGCAGATGCCACAGATGTTTTTCCTTTCCAATAACCCGGCAATCCTTCCTGATCGACACGGCAGGGTCAAGGACCCTACGAACAGAGTCCGTCGATCACGATTGCTGAGATGCGTGGATCTGTTTCACGTGAAACAAATCGAGAGATCGATCTCCCGATGTTTCACGTGAAACAAGTCGGGTCAGAAAAGGGGAGTACGACGTCGAGCCGCGGCGCGACGCGGATACTTCGAGTCAATCTCGCCAACACGAGAGATTCGTACATAGGAGCCCGCCGGAAGGTTCCACGACTCTGACAGGTCGGCGTTGATGGTCGAGAGACCGCCGGAGGTCCACCGAACCAGGCCATCGGCTGAACACGAGACAACCAACGATCCATGCGCGTTCAACAACGGAACGCAGCATTCGGCGGTCTCCGGGGGGGCGGCGAACAAGCGCGACACCGCTAGGTCGTAGCCGCCGCGATGCTCAGGGTCGTGGGCAAGATCGTCGATTCGGCCGTGTATGACCGCCACACGATCATTCAGGTCCAATGCCGAAACAGCGTTTCGGGCCAAATCACAGCGACGTTCGTTGGAATCAATGAGATTCCAGGAGCTGTGGGGGAGTAGTGCCGCCAAGAACACTCCGGGTATTCCGACTCCGGAACCCACATCAACGCAACGGACCGCAGCGTCAACGCGAAACGCGGCCGGAATGAATCCGGCCGCGTGTTCGAGTAGTTCTTCCATCGACGCACCTCCCAGTGCGCCGATTGCCCGAGCCTGTCGCCAGACAGGCTCTAGGGCATCAAATCGGCTATCAGGCGTCATTCCCGGCCGGAATCACGACGACACGGCGATTGGGATCTTCCCCTTCAGAGGTGGTGTCAACGCCATCCTCGTCCGACATTGCGTCATGAACGACCTTGCGATCGGAACCACGCATCGGCTCGAGAGCGACTTCCTTGCCCGTTTCACGCACCTTTTCGGCAACCTGAACACAGAATTGCCGCAGTGACTCTTCCCGGCGGCTATTGACCCCACCGATGTCGACCCGAATTCGTCCGTCGCGGCCACTTCCGGCCCGACGCTGCAGAACGGTTCGCACCAGCTCATCAATGGCATTGGCGGTGCCGCCCCGACGACCGATCATTCGGCCGAGGTTGTCGCCACTGACCTCTATCCTGATCTCGTTCTCGTCGACGTCGGTGCGCTCGAAGGAAACGGTCTGCCCGAATCTCTCGGACAAGCCGGTCATGAACGACTCGGCTATGTCGGCCTGCTCTGGGAGGGTCATTGCTTCCATGTCTTCATCCTTCGGCTTCTGGGCAGCCCCATGGCCGCGTCCTGACTGCTGCTTGCTCTTGGCGGGTCTGTCGCCATTCCCGTTTCCTGAATTGCCTTCAGGCCTGTTGGAGGCCTTCTTCTTCGCTCCAGAGCCGCCTCTGGCCGGCGTGTCCTTGCGATCCGCCTTCTCCGAGCGACCCTTCGACCCACCGGATCGATTGCCCTTTCGCTGGCCAGAACCACCGCCGTTACTCTGCTTTCCCCGCTTGCGGCGACGATCATCTTTCGATCGGGGCGTGGCCGGACGAACACGAGCGCGAACTCGAGCCTCCTCCTTCACTCGGTTGAACAGACCGATTCTGGCGTCGGTGATCACTTCGAATTCAGCGTCGTCCTCGTGGACTCCCAACGCTACGAAGGCCTTTTCCTTGGCTTCATCGATCGAATTGCCGGTTCCCTCTACCCACTCCACTCTTCTTCTCCCTGGTATCGGCGCTCCGGTGATTGTTCACAATCTCCACGGATCACGCCTCGTGTGTTAGTTCTTGTTTGCTTGGTTACTTCTTGCGCTTCTTGTGCTGCGGACTACCCGGTTCGGTAGTGCGGCCACCCGGGCGACGGGTCGGAGCTCGACCGGTGCTGCCACCCTGGCGTGGACTCTGTCGCGACGACTGGGACTTGGAGCCCTTGGCCGACCGTGTCGACTTCTTCGATTTGGATTGCGAGGCCTTACCCTTCGACCCGCCAGAGGAGCCCTTGGAAGCGGAATCACTCTTGAGTCGTTTGGCGCCGAGGTCCTTCTTGTTCTTCTGGTTTCCGCCGCCCGTACCGCCGCCCTTGGAGGCGGACTTCGACGTGCTGTCGGACTTCTTGCGTTGCTTGGCGATCTGGGCGCCGAGGCTGTCGTCGCCGCTGTAGAGCGAGTGGGTGATGTAGCCCTGCTGTCCGATGCGGTAGACGTTGGAGATGACGAAGTAGACGACCAGGGCGGCCGGCATTGTGAAACTGAATACCGGCAGCATGTAGGGCATGAACTTCATGATCATCTGCTGTTGCGGGTTGATCTGAGCGCCGGTGTTTCGACCCTGAATCTGTCGCTGCTGATAGACGCTGGTGACCAGCACGAAGCCGATCAGAATGAAGTAGGGGAGGGCCGAGAACACGCTGTCGCGCATCACCGATTGAGCCGACCTCGAGAGATCGATACCCCACGACACCATTTCGGTCGATTCGCTGAGCCGTTCGTAGAGGTCGCTGGTGACACTCACGTTGTCCGGATCGAACACACGTTCGGTCGAGAGGATGGCGTCGGCGTCGAGCACGCCTCTGCTTCCGAACCGACCGGAGGTCCAGCCGGCCTGTTCGCCGACCGAGGTGACTCGACGCGTGAGGCCTTGAACCACCCGGAAAAGCACCAGGAATACCGGCATTTGTATGAGCATCGGGAGGCAGCCGCCGAGGGGGTTGATGCCGTTCTCCTGATAGAAGGCCATCAACTCTTCGTTCATCTTCTGGCGATCGTCCTTGTAACGATTCTGGATCGCCTTCAACTCGGGCTGCAGACGCTGCATCTGCAACATCGACTTGGTGCTCTTCAAGGTGAGCGGGGTCACAACCACCATCACGGTGAGTGTGAGAAAGGCCACGGCCATGCCGTAGGACGGCCATATCGAGTAGAACCACGCCACCACGCCGGCGAGACTGTCGAATATCAGATCTAACATTGATGCTCCCTGGCTTCAGGCACGGGGTCCCAGCCGTGGCCACCCCACGGATTACAGCGACAAACTCGTTTGGTTGCGTACCAGCCCCCTCGGGCGGCACCGTGCTTTTCAATAGCGTCGACGGCGTAGGACGAACACGAAGGGTCGTACCGACACGGTGAAGGTCGGTTGGAGAACAATCGCTGGTAGACACGCACGCCAGCACGGAACAAACGAGCCAGCGGACTCATGTTTGTTGCCCTGCCGACAAGAGTTCTCTCAGTGTTCGGCTGAGACGATCGTGCGACATCGCGTCGATTGGTGCCGTGACGCGTATGAGATAATCGCCAACCGGTGGCAACCCAGGTTCGATGGCTTCTAGTTCCCGTAACACGGCTTTGATCCGTCTTCGGATCCGGTTCCGGACCACCGCACCACCCACAGATCGTGGAATGGCGAACGCTACTCGTGCCGATTCTCCCGAGGTTCGGAGGTAAACAACCCTGATGGGTCCTTTACCCGACCGGATTCCCGAGGATCTCAGCCGTTGAAACGAACGGCGACCCGAAAGATTCCGGATCACGCCGAAAGACGGGCGCGGCCCTTCAGGCGACGGGAGCGGAGGACGGCTCGTCCTCCACGTGTGCTCATCCGCGAACGAAAGCCGTGCTTCTTGCTGCGCTTACGGGTGTTTGGTTGATACGGCCGCTTCATGTCTTCCTCCCAGAAACCACCGACGGGACGTGTTCGATGGCAGAATTCGGTCTCGAGGTTGTGGAAACCGATGACGTCAGACGACAACGGTAGGGTCCGATCACACTCGCGGCAACCAGTCGGGCCATCACAGATTTCTGGGACCTCGTCGTCGAAACGCCATCGACACGTCGGCCACGTGAGAACGACAAGCGTGTAGTGGATCTTCCAACGATGTAATTTCATCCATCAACAGTCGACTTGA
The DNA here is from genome assembly GCA_029263235.1 of Acidimicrobiales bacterium. Taxonomy (GTDB): domain Bacteria; phylum Actinomycetota; class Acidimicrobiia; order Acidimicrobiales; family Aldehydirespiratoraceae; genus SZUA-87. The sequence goes on along the minus strand of JAJCXW010000121.1, from coordinate 5,904 downwards.
GCAGGACTTTTGGGGGCTGTCCACTCTCCGAGTTGCGGCTTTCCACAGCACTGCTACGGTCGCCAGTCCACCGGTGACAGTGGGCCCGCGAGAAAGTCGCGGCCAATGCCGGACTGAATCTCGAAGGCCCTATCGGAACTCGTCCACACCTGTGGATGACATTGTGGAGACAGGATTGACAAGAGTGGGAGAAACCGAGGACGCCGATCGTCTGTGGGGGAGTTGCTCAGAATCCATTCGTGCCCAGGTGAGTGACGCCGTATGGCGCACAACCTTCAGCGGGGCCCGTGCTGTGGCCTTCGACGAGGGTGACCTGGTGTTGGTCGTACCCAATGGGTTGCAGAAGGAGCGAATCGAAGGCCGCTACCTCGGCCTGGTGCAGGACGCGATCGACGAATCCGACAATCCGTGCAACGTACGGGTGGAGATCCAGACCGACTGGGACGATGTCGCATTCGACGTTCCCGCCCCTGATTTGTCACTCGCCGACGGCTCCAAGCCGGCACCGGCGGTGATCGCCGGGCTCAACCGCGACAGCATCGACGAGAAGTTCACCTTCGAGCATTTCGTCATCGGTCCCTCCAACCGGTTTGCTCATGCCGCCGCTCTGGCCGTCGCCGAAACTCCGGCGATGAGCTACAACCCGCTGTTCATCCACGGCGACTCCGGTCTCGGCAAGACCCACCTTCTGCGGGGAATAGCCCACTACGTGGCTCATCATTATCCCAACGCCAAGGTCCGCTACGTCTCGACCGAGACCTTCCTCAACGAGTTCGTCGAGGCCATCCGAACCAACAATCTCCCCGACTTCAAGCGTCGCTACCGGGAGAACGACGTGTTGCTGGTCGATGACATCCAATTCATGGAAGGTAAGGACGGACTCCAGGAAGAGTTCTTCCACACCTTCAACGAACTCCACCAGAACAACAAACAGATCGTGCTGTCGTCGGATCGAACCCCCGACGCCATTCCCACCCTCGAGGATCGACTGAGAAGTCGCTTCAAGTGGGGTTTGATCACCGATATTCAGCCTCCCGACCTCGAAACCCGCCTTGCCATCCTGCGCAAAAAGGCCGGCTCCAACACTCTCGACATCCCCGACGGAGTGTTCGCTTTCATCGCCGAGAACATCACCGATTCGATTCGTGAGCTTGAGGGAGCGCTGATCAAGGTCACCGCATTCGCCAACCTCACCCATCAGCCCCTCACAGTGGACCTCGCTTCGATGGTTCTTGCTGATCTGATCAGCAAATCGGCCAAGCCGCCGGTGACCGCAGCCCGAATCATCGAACATACGGCCGAGATGTTCGGCTTCACGATCGAACAGCTCACGGGGGGTAGCCGGCAGCGACCACTGGTCGACGCCCGCCAGGTCGCCATGTACGTCACCCGCAACAGCACCGAACTCTCCTACCCCCAGATCGGTAAGTCGTTCGGCAACCGAGATCACACCACTGTCATGCACGCCGTGCGCAAGATCGAAGCTCGCATGGGCGAACGTCAGAAGATCTTCGACAGGGTCACCGAACTACAGCACCGTCTCAACCACCCGTCATGAACGTCGGGACTGTAGACACTGTTGTGGAAACCCTGCTGACCGGCCGTGGACACGACATGCACAACTCACCGTCAATCCACCACGCCTTCGCTACCTCGAACCAACCTGTGCGATCCGATGGATTTCCTGGGGACGACAATCCCGTGTCGTTTCAAGGCAGACTCGCCATCATCCACAATCCACAGGCCCTATGAACACTATTACCTTGATCAAAGTCAACCAGGAGAAGTAACAGCATCATGGGTATGAAGTTTCGCTGCGAAAGAGACGTCCTGCACGATGCCCTCAGCTCCGCCGGACGCGCTGTCACCACCAGGGGAGGGGTCCTGCCGGTGTTGTCCGGAGTACACCTTGATGTGTCGGGTGATCAACTCACGGTCACCGGTAGCGATCTCGATCTCACGATCGTGGTGAAGACAACCGTTGCCGGCGCCGAGGATGGCGTTGCTGTGGTTCCGTCGAAGTTGGTATCCGACATCGTTCGCTCTCTGCGTCCAGGTGCGGTCGAGATCACGATGGACGACGACGAACTGAGCATCGTGGCCGCTCCTTCGGAATTCTCTGTTCGTACGATTCCAGTAGACGACTTTCCGGAATTGTCGGGACCGGAGGGTGATGCGGTCACTCTCGATGGCGCCAGCTTCAGGGGAGCGCTGCAGCAGGTGGTCAAGTCGGCGTCATCAGACGACGCCAGGCCCATCCTCACGGGAGTCCTGATGGCCTCCGAAGACGATGGTCTGCGTCTGGTTTCCACTGACTCGTATCGCCTGTCGGTGTGCGACATCGCCGGATCGTCGATTCTCGGCGATGGCCAAAAGGTGTTGGTACCAAGTAAGTCACTTCTCGAATTGAGCCGTCTGATCGGTGAAGCCGATCAGCTCACCCTGCGATTGGGCGAGCAAGAGGCGAGATTCGAGGTTGGCAACGTCTCGGTCACCACTCGATTGATCGAGGGCGACTTCCCCAACTACCGCGGTCTGATCCCCACCAACCACCCCAACCGTCTCACCGTCGATAGAGGGGCGCTCCTCGACGCGGTGAAACGAGTCAGGCTGATGGCCCAGGAATCGACTCCGATACGCCTGTCGATGTCGTCGGACGGCCTCGAACTAGTGGCGGTCACCCAAGATGTGGGTCAGGCCCACGAGTCGATGCAGGCCGGCTATCAAGGTGAAGCCCTCACCGTGGCGTTCAATCCCGAGTATCTGATCGATGGGATCGAAGTCGCTCCGGGTGATGAGCTCACTCTCGAGACGGTCGACGAACTCAAGCCGGCTCTGTTGCGATCGGTCGAGGACGAGGACTTTCTCTACCTGCTCATGCCGGTACGTGTGAGCTGACCGACCTCAGCTGGTGTTGATCACTTCACTTCAACTGCGGGACTTTCGAAACTACGAAGCGGCCGATGTCGAGTTTGGTCGGGGCCTCACCGCGATCCTCGGTGAGAACGGCCAGGGGAAGTCCAACCTGATCGAGGCGATCGGTTGGCTGTCGGGCATCGGCAGTTTCCGGGGCGCTCCCGACGATGCACTCACACGGGTCGGTGCTGACGCCGCCGTGATCCGCGCGACGGTCGAGTCCGACGATGGTCGTGAGCAGTTGATCGAGGCCGAGCTACCCCGGGTCGGACGCAACCGACTCCAGGTCAACCGTCAACGCCTTCAACGCAACAGCGATCTGCGTGAGGTGTTGAGAGTCACGGTGTTCTCACCCGACGATCTGTCGTTGGTGAAGGGCGGCCCGGCATTGAGACGCCGTTGGATCGACGACGCTCTGGTCGGACGTCATCCCCGACACGATCCGTTGCGCACCGACCTGGAGAGGGTCTTGCGGCAACGCAATGCGCTCCTGAGATCGGCTGGGGGTCGACTGGATGCCGATGCCGAGTTCACGCTCGATGTCTGGGATTCGAAGCTTGCGGTGATCGGCGGTTCTCTCCGACAGAGCCGTCTCGAACTTCTCGACGAGATAGGTCCACGACTGGCCGGCGCCTACGACAGTGTCGCCCGTCGCGCCGCTGATGTCGGTGTCAACTACGTGTCGAGCTGGAGTGATGATCTGGCGTCTGCTCTCGTCGAGTCGCGGAAGATCGATGTGAGGAGAGGCGTCTCGACAGTTGGTCCGCATCGCGATGAGATCGAGTTGTCGATCGGTGGCATTCCGGCCCGTACCCACGCCTCCCAGGGCGAACAACGGTCGCTGGCCCTGGCGCTCAGACTGGCAGTCGATTCAGTGGTTAGAGACGGTGGCTCGAACCCGGTGTTGTTGCTCGACGACGTGTTTTCCGAGCTCGATCCGGGCCGGGCTGAAGCGCTTCTCGGTGCCCTTCCCGATGCCCAACGTCTGCTCACATCCGCGTCGGGTCTTCCGGACGGTGCTGTGCCCGATCAGGTCGTGCGAGTCGCGGGTGGCACAATCCTTTCGGAGACATGATGAATCAGCGTCGCGATAGCTCCCCGAGGACCATCTCATCAGCCCTCAATCGCCTTCTTGGTTCGATGCGCGCGCCGTCGGTAGATGTGCTTTCCACCGTGTTCGGGAGGTGGGATGAAATCGTGGGCCCCGACCTGGCGAAGCACTGTCGTCCGACCGCGATCGACGGCGAGGTGGTCGTGGTGACGGTCGACGATTCGGCATGGGCGGCGGAGTTGAAGTGGCTTCGTGCCGAGGTCGTGGGAAGGGTCGCGGAGATCACGGGAACGACCCGCATAACCGACATCAGGGTGAGGGTCGACAGCCGCGGATAAGTCGCTCTCGGCTGCTAGAATTGGCGGACCGTGAAAGGGCCTTTCCGGCTCCCGCGGTTGCTCGCCATAGGCCATCGAACGACATCGGCTGACGGGCCGCACCGCCCGAGAATCCGGAAAAGGAATCGTCAGGTTTGAACTCCAAGAGCGAGTCTTCATACGGAGCCCAGGACATCACTGTGCTCGAGGGTCTCGAGGCGGTCAGGCGTCGTCCCGGCATGTACATCGGCTCCACTGGGTCCACCGGTCTTCACCATCTCGTTTGGGAGGTGGTCGACAACTCGATCGACGAAGCAATGGCCGGTCATTGCACCAGTATCGAGATCTCGATACTCGCCGACGGCAGCTGTGAGGTGGTCGACAACGGTCGAGGTATCCCCGTCGAGATCCATCCCAAATACACCGACATGAGCGCGGCCGAAGTGGTCCTCACCGTTCTTCATGCTGGCGGCAAGTTCGGAGGGCAGGGCTACAAGGTCTCTGGCGGTCTCCATGGCGTCGGTGTCTCGGTGGTCAATGCTCTGTCGAGTCGGGTCGAGGTCGAGATCGATCGCCACGGCAAGCGCCACGCCATGTCGTTCGTCGATGGTGGAGAGCTGGAGTCGAAGCTCGAACCGATTGGCGACGCTCCGTTGGTCGATGGCGAGCCGCGAACCGGCACCACCGTCAGGTTCTGGCCCGACCCGACCATCCTCGACGAGATCGTCTTCCGCTTCAAGACCCTGGTCGAGCGATTCCAGATGATGGCTTTCCTCAACCGGGGCCTCGAGATCAAAGTTCGCGACCTTCGGGCCGACGCGGGTTCCGCCGTGCAGTCGATGGTCGTGCCATCGGTCGACGTAGAGGTCGACGACGGTGAGACTTCCGAGGAGTCAGAATCCACAGCCACCGAGGACGGCGAGGTGATCGATGGCTGGACGACATTCCGCTACGACGGCGGCATCATCGACTTCGTCAGTCACGTCAACTCCGCCAAGGAAGCCCTGTTCGAAGATGTCGGATTCTTCGCGGGCAGCGAGGACATCGAAGGCAACCCCCATGAGGTCGAGATCGCGTTCCAGTGGAACACCGGGTTCAACTCCGATGGTCTGCATAGTTTCGCCAACGGCATAGCCACCCTCGAAGGGGGCATGCACGAGCAGGGATTCCGCACCGCTCTCACCCGAACCATCAATGCCTACTGCCGCGACAAGGGCCTCCTCAAGGAGAAGGATTCCAATCTTCAGGGCGAGGACATTCGCGAGGGTCTCACCACGATCATCAGTGCCCGCATCGGCGAACCGCAGTTCGAGGGCCAGACCAAATCGAAGCTCGGCAACGTGTCGATGCGTTCGTTGGTCGAGAAGGTCACCAACGAGAAGCTGGCCGAGTGGCTCGAGGAGCATCCCAACGAGGCCAAGCGCATCGTCGGCAAGGCCCTCAGCGCCTCCAGGGCCCGTGTAGCGGCCGCTGATGCCCGCAAGGCCATCAGGTCGAAGTCGTTGCTCGACGGCGTTGGTATGCCCGACAAGCTCAAGGATTGCTCGGCCAAGGAGGCCGAGCGCCGCGAGTTGTTCATTGTCGAGGGCGACTCAGCCGGCGGCTCAGCGGTCCGGGCCC
>JAJCXW010000120.1 GCA_029263235.1 Acidimicrobiales bacterium | reverse complement strand
ATGGAGGAGACGACGCGAGCCTCGACGACGGCGGGCACGACGCGGGCCCCTGCGGGACCTGCGCCGCCCCCACCCCGGTGTGCGAAGAGAGCTCGACCCGCTGCGTCGGCTGCCTCGGCGACGGCGATTGCGGGGCCTCCGCCCCGCTCTGTGACCCCACGAGCGAGAGTGCCCGTGCCATCGTCGCACTCACGCCCCGCCGGCCCTTGACCATGGCGTTCACCGTCGCCACAGGGACCCCCACTCCAGCACCAATACCGAGGTCATCCGCTACCCGCTACGTGGAGCCTGCTCTGACGCCGGAACGCTATCAACACGGAATCTACACATATGTAGATTTCGTATCTTTCACCTGAGCTACAACTCCCTGAGCTGCGCTACCGTCTCTGGCACGCTTCGTTCGAGCGCGTCCAGAACCTCGTCGTACGTCATCGGAGGGTTCTTCAGGGCCGCTGCCTGCTCCCGCACGATCCGGTCAATGCGGATGGGATACAAGTCGACGAGGTCGAGCAGGAACTCGTCCGGGTGCATCGCCTCGATGCCAAGCGGCTCGAGGCAAGCAGAGGGGAAGTCCTTGAGGTTCTGCGTGACGATCACCTTGGCACCGACGCAGCGCGCAGCTGCGACCACGTGCTCGTCGTCCTTGTCGGGCAGCGCTGTAACGCCAACAAGGTCAGCGTACTGGAGCACCCCGACCACGCTGTCGTCGAACGTACGCTCGATGGCGGCGCGGAGCCTGGTCGCGGCTTCGGCCGGAACATCGAAATCGCGCAGCAAAACGCGCTCGAGTTCGTCCAGGATGCCCTCCCCGAACGATGCGCGGACGAGGCCATCTTCGGCTACTCGCAGCAGGAGGTCCCGCAGCGGAGCCGGCACGAGCGTGCACGTGTCGTAGACGACGCGGAAGCTGGACATCCTTGGACCTAGTAGCCGAGCCCGCCGTGCTCCTGCGAGATCGCTGCAAGCTCGGCGAAGGCGTCCTCGCTCTCCTTCGCCCTGCGCTTGCGGTAGTCGAGTAGGTCTTTGGCCAGGATACGGCGGTGCCGCCCCGTCTTGTGGAACGGGATCTCGCCGCCCTTGAGCAGCTTGATGATGTGCGGTCGCGACACGTTGAGCAGGTCGGCCGCCTGCTGCGTCGTGAGCTCGGCATGGACCGGAACGAGGGTCACCGCATTGCCCTCGGCAGTGTGGCGGAGGATGTCAAGGAGCACGGCGAACACGCGTGCCGGGATGACGACCTCCACCTCGTCCTCGCCATCCGAACGAAGCCGGAGGCTGGCCGGCTCCCTCCTCTTCAGGGGGGCAAGCGCCCGAAGCGCAGTGCGCGCCTCGTTCTGCTCGGCCTCGCGGGGGAGGTCGATCCGTTCTGCAGTCGCGGGAGCCACGTACCCACTATAGTGAGCACACATCTTATTCGCAACAAACGAAACGTCCATCGCTCGGAGAATTCGTCCGTTGGCCCGCACATTGGGCATGCGCTGTCGGTCAGAAAGGAAGGCAGCTCCTTGAGCTCGGCGAGGAACTCACTGAGCGAGTCCGCAACGAGGCGCCGCTCCTGCCCCAGTGGCTCGTGCAGAATCCGATAGACAACCCGCCCTTCACCATCGAGGCAGTAGAAGTGGGCGTTACCGCTGTCGATCGCGAATCGGACGAGCTCGGTTGACGGGATCGCCTGGCGATCTGCATCCAAGATGATCCGGACTGGGACGAGTTCATCCTGGATATCACCACGGCGGAGAAGAGGCGACGGCTCACGACGATCGTGGGGGAATGGATCCGAGATGGGCACCGATTTCGCGATCTCGGAAGAGTGCAACCTATACAGAGAATGCGGCGACTACACTGCCACGTATGGCGATTTCGTTCTTGTCATCGAGTACACCCGGGATGACTTCACACGAGGGTGTAGCTCGCATCCCGAGCTGTCCATTGTGCTCCGCGACCTTCTACTGAGAACACCCGGTCATCCCGATTACATCCACGATGGGTGCTGACTGCCGTGCAATGGCTACGGGCTCATATTCACACCGCCCGGTGATCGGTGTCATGGGCGAAGTCGCCCGTTCGAACCGTGACGCTGCGCGGCTCGACGAGCAGGTGCCGCCATGGCGCCGGGGCTTGATGCCGTCTGAGGACGGCAGCGGAGACACGGGCCGGCGCTTGGGGGAATTACCAGCAAAACATCTAATGGAGGCTTTGCTGGTAATTTAGCTACCCCCGACACGACGTCCCGGGCGCAGATTGCCTCCGGCTTCGGCAAAGGGCCTGCCGTCGTTGTACTGACACTCCAGCCGCGCGACCTCCCGGCGCAGTGCTTCCTCCACGATCGCCGTGAGCGTGAGCCGGGCGGGCGGGCCCTGGAGTGCGTCTGCCGCGTTGCGGGCGGCCGACGCAACATCCGCGTCGATGGAGTAGGTCTGCTTCTGTTTTCGGCGCTTCGCCTTCTTCTTCGGCGGAGCTACCTTTGGTGTCTTCCTGGGGGGCGTCGGGTTCGTCGGTTCAGCGTGTTGTCGAGCACGGCTACCCTTCGCTTTGCTCTCGTCGGTGGCTGGGTTTGTCGGTTCAGCGCGTCGCCGAACACCCTTGCCCTTTGCTTTGCTCTTGTCGGCGGGCGGCCCGGGCTGTGAGATAAATCCGTCGAGAGGATCCTCGCCCATTCCGTGCGCCGGCTTCACGCCGCGCCTCGGGCGAGGAGCTCACGTGCGACCGTTCGGTAGTTACTCGTTGCGACGCTTTTTGGAGCGTACTGATTGATGGGCAGATGGTGCCCGGGGCACTCTTTCATCCGGGTCGCTTCGTAGATGGGGGTCGAGAAAACTCTGTCGCCGAAGTGCTTGCGGACGCTCTTGAGCGTGTCGCGTGTCACGATGGTGTCCGCCCTACCCGCCTTGGTCGCGCGGCAGACGAGCACACCTGCAAGGCTCAACTCGGGGTTTAGTCTGTCGCGCACTTTGGAGATCGTCTGCATCAGGTCGCCAACGCCATCGAGTTGTAGGTACCCCGTCTCGAGAGTGATGAGGAACTCGTCACCGGCCGTGAGCGCGCTGATCGTCGCGATGCCGACCGACGGCGGGCAATCGAGCAGGACGAAGCTCCAGCGGTCTTGAGGGAGCGCAGCGAGGGCGTCACGAAGGATGAATTCTCGCGCGGGCTCATCGTCGAGTTCCTTCGCCAATCGCATCAGCCACCTCGAGCCAGGCACGAAATCGACCCCCGACCAGGTTGTCTCATGCACCAGGTCGAGCAGGGGCCGCCCGTCAGTGAAGACTTGCAACAGGCCCTTGTCGTTGCGATCTCCCACTCCGAACCAGGCCGTCGCCTTCGTTTGCTCGTCCAGGTCGAGCACGAGCACCCGCTCTCCAAGTTCGCCCAAAAGGGCGGCGATGTTGACGGCGGACGTCGTCTTGCACGCCCCACCCTTCTGGTTGATCACCGCGATCGTACGCACGACGCCTCCACTTTTCTCATTACCTGCATTACTGGCAAACCTTGCTTTGCTGGCGATCCAAAGGGATCCCTATTGCTGGGATTGGAAGCATACCAGGCTATGCCTCCAATCCCTGAAATTGATGCAAACCTACCATTGCCCCTATTACGTCCAATAGAAGGAATTACCTCTATCCCATAATTACAGGCAATCCCTCCTAAACAGGCAATAGCGGTGATACTGGCTTACCAGGTTTTGCTGGTGATGGAGCGCTCCCCTCGTTCAGGGCGCTGAAAACTGCGAAGCCGAGAGCATGAGGTGTCGTCGCGTTCCGTAGTTCGACGCGTCGAACGTGCTCCTGATGAGTCGTCATGAAGGGGCAGGGGGGTCCCGGAAGAGGGCAGCGGCCCCTACGAAGTTGCCGTCGGCGACGAGGTCGAGGAGCTTCGAAAGCAACCGGCAGGTTTCGTCGAGCCCCCCCGAGATGGCGAAACGCCTGCGCCTCTTCGCTGCAGGTGAGGCGATCGAAATGAGTACGGTGATCAACGCTGCGCTTGAGGGCTATCTGACCTCGCAGGGTGCTTAGGAGCGCCTCATTGGCGCGAATCTTGCTCGTCCCGTCTTAAGCTGTTCCCGCCCCGCAGGGGTAGGTTGCTCGCGCCTAGAAGGCGCGGTCTGAGAGATATACGATTCTCGATCGGGGGCCGTGGTCCCCGCTTGGACTGATGTGCGAGCGGGGCGAGTTCGTTAGAAGATCTCGACGGGGGTAGAGGGGGGCGAGCCCCCTTACCGCCCTTTAGTGGTGGGAGTGTTTATCAGCCGCACACTCTGTTCCTTTTCGG
>JAJCXW010000119.1 GCA_029263235.1 Acidimicrobiales bacterium | reverse complement strand
ATCGCCCCAGTGCGAGCAACTTTCGCCCGGATGAGGCCGATGCATAGAAGAGCTGGTTGGTGTCGGGGGCCCATTGAAGACGCGCCCCGAGCTCAAGACCCGCCGCAACTGTGATTTGCATCATCGTGCTGAGATCCAGCACGACCAGTCTCGCAGCTGTCTGAAACGTCAGATTAGGGTTGGTCTCGGCCGGAGCCAGTGCGGCCAGGTATCGACCGTCGGGCGAGAATGCCAGGGCCGGGGAAGCGGTCACGTGCTGCGGAGTCGGGATTCCCTCCTCGGGCAGGTCGGTGATCCGGAGGTTGGCGCAGGTCTGATGACACCACCCCAGCTGCCGCCCGTTTGACGCAACAGCGATCGGCTCGCCGCTCTGGAGAATCTCGGTCGTGCCAGATTCCGACTCCCAGATGGCGAGACCACTCCGGGCGGACAAGGCGAGTCCGCCGGGGACCCCAATGCGTACTTGTGACAGGGGCACGTCGAAGTCCTCGTGAGAGAATCTGACGTTGGCATCGGTGCCGACCCGACGCAGAACCGGTTCCTCAGGTCCGATCCTGGGACCGGGGAATGTCATCGTCCACACCTCACCAGGTTCAGCGGCAGGGATCTGGATCGTCGCGATATCGACGAGCTCGGACGGAGAGCCGTCCAGCGGCGCTGAGTAGATTTCGCCCCAGCCCACCAGGAGAGAATTGTCGGCGAGCACCATACGATTGAGTTGGTCTCCAGCCCGTTGGCCGTCGACCACACGTCGAGCCGCGGTGCGATTGTCGAGATCCACCGCCAGCACGCCGTCGATGCCGTCGTCGAACAGCAGAACAACACCCGTTGGATCGGAGAAGACCATGCCCTCGGCGTTGGCGATCGCGGCTGATGTGTCCTCGAGAACCACCGTGGCGAAATCGAGCAGTTCGGTGTCGCTCAGATGAGGTGAGGTGAACGTCCACCAGGAGCAATCCTGGATCGATCCCCGAGGCTGCGTGTACCACGAGAGCCGCCATGGAACCTCGTACTCGAGCGCATTCGGATCGATCTGGCCGTCGTAGCCGGCGACCTCGACGGAGGTGAGTTGCGCCAGTGTGGAGTCACCGACTGCCGGTGTGCCCGGATTCTGAAGCTCGGCGATGAGATCCCCGTCTTCGTCCCGCCAGCTCCACACACGGTATGCGGTCCTGGGATCAGCGCCACCGCCTGTGGGCGTGTCGCTCACCGCGTCGTCGATGGTAATCCCATCGGGCACGCGTCCAGTCAGAGGTGGTACCCCGCTGCACGTGGGTAGCAACGTCGTCGTGGTACTGGTCGATGTGGAACTGGTCGATGTGGTGGTCGAAGCGGACTCAACGGTGGTGATCGTCGTCGTGCTGCTCGGCGGCAACGTTGCCGATTCGCTCGAACAGGCCGTGACAAAGACAGCCATGACACCGAGGACATGGGGCAACGACCTCATGACCGGGCTGGACCCGTCATCGAACGCGGGACCAGACACGTAAATATCACTTTCGCCAACCGCCTGAACACACTGTCATCCTCCCACACCATCCCGGTCAGACATAACGTCAAGAGGGATCGAGGTCGCCGAGGTCACGTTCGGGCGGTGACCACAGACCGCCGCTAGCCGATCCTCTTCCAGACGGAGACATGCGATGTGCTCTCGCTCGTGAACGGTTCGCGGTGCCAGTTGCTCCAGCGCTGGGAGAGCGACAGGCTGGCGAGTCGGGCCATCAGGTCGTACTCGGCGGGCCAGGCGTATCGGTGGGGTGAATCGATGGTCTCGGCACGGCCATCGGAGATCGAGTAGTGGTGGGAGGTCAGCCTCTGGTTGGCGGTGTCGTACTCGTCGATTCCGATGTGGTCCGGGGTGATGTCGAACGGAACGCGGGTCTCTCCGGGTGGGAGCCTTCGCAGAGCCGGCACGAACACCTCGATCACGAAGTAGCCGCCGGGTTCGAGGTGAGCGGCCGCGTTCCGGAAGCACTCGACCTGCTCTTGTTGGCTGAGCAGGTTCGTGATGGTGTTGTAGACGAGGTAGACGAGTCGGAAGGTGCCCTCGACCCGAGTGGACGCCATGTCGCCGATGGTCACCGCCACCCGGTCGGCACCGGGCTTCGTGAGCATCTGGTCGACCATCGGTTGCGACAGTTCGATGCCTTGGACTTCGACTCCCCGACTGCTGAGCGGCAAGGCAACTCGACCGGTTCCCACCGCGAACTCGAGCGCCCGCCCCTCGCCGGCAAGTTCACGCAAGAAGTCAACCGTTGGCTCCAGGACCGCGGGGTCGTTCATCTCCGCGCACGTGTCGTCGTATCCGGCGGCCATTTGATCGTCCCAGAGCCCCGCTGTCACGGCGACATTCTCGCGTCACCGATGAGCTCACACACCTTGTTTACGCGTCGTCGGATCCGGGTCTGAGTGAATGATTGCGATGTGGGCGGCGACATCAGCGACGGTCCAACCGTCGCACGCCGTTGGCTTCTGCCATTCAGTGGGAGGGACGTCTCGAAGGAATGCGATCAGGTTGGCGCGCTAACCCGCGAATTCCTGTCGCAAATCAACCGGTCGCCCGATCTGGTCGGCGGTGATCGTCATGGCATCACCGAATCACGATCCATCCCGTCACACCCCTCGACCAGCGCCAGCCTCGGCGTTCGTTCATTCACCCTGAGCGGCCAGGTTTTCGAGCCAAGTGTCGAGCGTTCCGACGGCATCTGGGCCGAGAAGCTTCATCACCTGTTGTTGGGCATTGGCCCATGCTGCGTCGGCCGAGGCGAGCATGTCGACTCCCCGACTGGTGATAGAGACACCTGTGGTTCGACCTGACGGAGATGAGTCGGTTTTGATCCACCCGTTGCGCTCCATTATGGCGATGTTTCGGCTGATCGTCGACCGTTCGATGGCCAAGGCTTCGGCGATCGTCGACGGAGCGACCACCGTGCCCATCATCAACACCGCGAGGACCTCCAGCTGGGGCAGCGACAGTCCCAGTGGCCGCATTGCTTGATCGAACTGGCGTGCGACGACACGGTGGAGTCGTCCGATTCGGTTACCCAGGCATTGTTCCTTCATGTTCACCGAGAGACTTGCCGCTTTAGTTTGTTGCATCTACAACTCCCGTCTAAGATGTATCTACAACTTACCCGCCACGACCGGAGTCTTCCATGGCAATCTTTGATCCCCTTCTCGACCGCAACCCCGATTTCGCCGCCACGAATGCCCACGTGGGGCTCACCCCTGTCCCGCGCCACCAAGTGTTCCTCTTGTCATGCATCGACTCGCGAGTCGATCCCGCGATCCTGCTCAATCTCGACCTCGGCGATGCCTTGGTCCTGCGCAACGCCGGCGGCCGCGTGACAAACGAGGCGATCCAGGAGATCGCCTTCATTGGTGCGGTCACCGAGATGATGGCGGGCGACGGGACTCCTGCGACCTTCGAGGTCGTCGTGGTGCACCACACCGGTTGCGGAACCGGTTTGCTTGCCGACGACGACTTCCGCAGCGCGTTCGCTGCCAAGACCGGTGCCGATGCCGACGAGCTCCTGGCCAGCGCAGTGCTGGACCCGAGAGCGACCGTCAGGACCGATGTCGAGAAGCTACGAGACTCACCACTACTGCCGACCCACGCCGTCGTCTCAGGCCACGTCTACGACGTCGACACCGGGCTGATCGAGACGATCGAGACTTCCGTCGGCTCGGTTGAGTAGGCACCGAAAAGACCTGCCTGGATCACAAGGCCATTCGCCTCTACCTCCACTCCGCGAGGTTGCTCACGCTTGAGGCAGAAGCGGTTTCCACCTCAAGGAGGAAACGTGCAGCTGCCACGTCACGACTCGACAATGAAGCGCGACGACATGAGGAGGCCGAGCGTGTTCGGCCTCGATCTCGTGTTGCTGCACGCGCCATCGGTGTACGACTTCCGAGAGAAGGTCATCCTCCAGGGTCCGGTTGCTGATGTTGTGCCCTCGACCGACGAGTTCGAGATGTACCCGATCGGTCTGAGCAGCATCGCCGCCTATCTGGAGAGCAACTCCTACAACGTCCGCATCGTCAACCTCGCCTACCGGATGTTGCGCTCGAAATCGTTCGACGTGGAGCGGTATCTGCGACGACTGCGAGCCCCCGTGTTCGGCATCGATCTTCACTGGCTCCCTCATGCTCATGGGGCGCTGGCGCTGGCCGAACTCGTCAAGAAGGTTCATCCGCAGAGTCGAGTTCTGCTCGGTGGCTTCTCGGCGACCTACTTCCACGACGAGCTGGCTCAGCTCCCCGCAGTCGACTTCGTGATTCGCGGAGACTCGACTGAGGAGCCGGTCCGTCAGTTGCTGGAAGCTCTCCGCGAAGGTGACCCACTGGAGTCAGTCGAGAACCTGACTTGGAAACGCCCGAGCGGGGCAGTTGTCGTCAATCCCCTCTCGTTCGTGCCCGACAATCTCGACTACATCGACGTCCCGGACTACCACTACATGATGCGTTCGGTGTTCAAGTATGGCGCTCTGGCAGACGTGGTTCCGTACCTCGAATGGCTACGACACCCCGAGACCATGGTGCTGAACGCTCGGGGTTGCACGTTCGACTGTGCCACCTGCGGGGGCTCGCGATCTGCCTATCGCAACGTCTGCAACCGGTCGGCTCCGGCGGTCAGGTCCCCAGCCAACATCGTCTCGGACATTCGCACGATCACGAGCTTCTCGGCCGATCCCATCTTCATGGTCCATGACCCTCGCATCGACGGCGTCGCGAGGGCAGAGCGTGTCTTCGAGCTCCTCAAGGCCGAGAAAATCGACAACGAGCTGGTCCTGGAGCTCTTCTATCCGGCGGGCGACGACTTCTTCTCGATGGTGCAGGACGCGACAACTCGATGGAGCCTTCAGATCACGCTCGAGTCCCACGACGAGCAGCTTCGACGGGTCAACGGCAAGTTCGCGTGTTCGAACGAGGCGGTCGAGAGCATGATCGCCTCCGCCCTTGCGCACGGTTGCCGCAAGCTCGACATCTTCTTCATGGTCGGTATCCCCGATCAAACTCCGGCTCAGGCACTCGCCGACGTCGACTACTGCGCTGGTCTGGTCGATCGATTCGGAGCGAACAATCGGCTGCAGTTCTACGTCGCCCCGCTCGGTCCGTTCCTCGACCCGGGCAGTCGCGCCTATGAGGACCCCGGGCTCGGCTTCCACCGTCGGTTCAACACACTGGAAGAACATCGTGCCGCGCTTCTGCAGTCGAGCTGGCAGGACATCCTGTCGTACCGGACAGACACGATGACGAGGGAGCAGATCGTCGAGACCAGCTACGCGGTCGCCCACGGACTCAACGAACTCAAGCACCAGAGCGGACTCATCGACGACGCCACCCATCAGACGGTGATGGGTCACTTGGGAGCCGCCAACCAGGCACTCGTCGCCATACAGGCATCGAAGGATTCGCCTCCCGACGAACAAGCGAAGCTCCTCGACCAGATTCGTGAGGAGGTGACAGCAGCGAACGCTGCCACACTTTGCGGAGGCGACGAGCTGCGATGGAAACCGACCGTCGGCCTCCGGGTCACCAAGTCGCTGTTGCGCGGTCTGGCGCTGAGTCTGGCCAACGAACTGCCCCGCAGTTGGGCCCGATTTCGCGGACGCTACGACACCGCTGTCACGACTGATGCCGTAAGCATCGCTCAGCCGGCACGACGCTGACACCTCCCGGCGCGAACCGGGTCCTACGCCGTGACGAGCAGTCCGGTGCCCCAGATGAGCAATGTCACCCCAAGCACTCGGCTGATGACATCGCTCGGCACCAGCTTCTCGAGGAGGACGACTGCGGCGACGAGGGCGATCCACCAGAGATTCATCACCCCGAGAACGAACAGCAAGGTCATGAGCGCCCAGCAGCAGCCGATGCACAGCGAACCGTGATGGACTCCCATGACGACGGCTCCGCGTCGGCCGCCGCGCCAGCTGGCGAGCAGGAAACCGAGCGGAGTCCGGCACTTGCTGAGACACGCATCCTTGAATTTGGTGAACTGGTAGGTGCCGGCGCCGACCAACAACACGCCTCCGAGCCACCGACTCGTAGAAGTCCCCATCCCGTCGACGAGCGCGACATCGTGGAGAATCCACTGCGCGCCGGTTGCGAAGGCCGCGAACCCGCTCCAAGCGGCGACGTAGCCAAGGACGAACAGCGGCGTGGATCCGTCGAGCTGACCTCTGTCGGAGCGGATCGTCCTCGTGTAGGCGCTGATCATCGGAGCCGCTGATGGCAGCATCATGGCGGCCATCATCACCGCCCACATGGTCCACATGAGCACGAGGTCCGGGCCCGTCCACGACGATGTCATCGGCATGGCAAACGGCGAGTTCATGTCGCCCATGCGCGCGCTCAACAAGAAGAGGTAGGCCCACCCCAAAGCGGTGAGGAACACGAGGCCAAGCGGAACCAGCCTCGAGTTCCTCGCCTTCGGGAGTGACAGCAGGGCAGTCATCTCAGCCCTCGTACTGGAACGGCGAGAAGAAGCCGTTGCGACCGGAAAGCTCCCACTCGTAGCCGTGATCGGTGTAGTGGAGGTGCTCCGAGCGGGCGGTGACCGCGTCGTTGCCGGGAGCGACTGCCAGGGGATGACTGCTGATCTTCACCTGTCCTCCGCCCTGGCCCTCGATCGCGGCGATCTTGACATCAGCCACGGTGCCGACCCGAAACGCCACCGACGAACCATCGGCGTCGAAGGTGATCGGTGCGGATGCGACGCCCAGCACCTCACCAATGTGTCCCGCCAGCACGGCCGGGTGGCCACCGGCGGCACCGGAGAAGATCGCGCCGAGGGCCTCCGCCTGCGGCTCGGTGGCCCGGTCATCGAGATACACGGCGGCTCGCCACTCGGTAGTCGCCATGTGCCCCGGCGAGTCGACTGCCAAGGAGACATTGAGTCCGTCGATGGCAAGCCCGTCGAACTCGCCAGAGTCGATATGCCAGCCGATTATCGCTGTGCAGCCATCCTCCGTCGGTGGGCTCAGGAAGACGCACGGACACGCCGCCTCGCAGTTGCAGGACTCGAAATAGGTTCCTGAGACGTTCCACGCCATGATTCCATCCTCTGTTGTCGTCTCGGTGACTCGCTGATGAACCACCGACGATCCGATCATCAGGCACTGCTCATGCAGACCGCTCGCAGTCCGCTTGCAAACGAGTACCGGACTCTGCAAGCGGACTGCAACCGAGGTGCGCCACACTGAGTCGGTGAGGAAACCGGCCGAACTCAGCGTTCTCGGAGGCTTGGCACTTCGCCGCGCCGGGGAATCGCTCCCGTTGGGCGGCCCCAAGGCACAACTCGTGCTGTCGGTTCTCGTCGCCCATCGGGCCAACCGCCTGTCGGCGAGTCGGTTGATCGAAGCGGTGTGGGGCGATGAGCCCCCGAAGTCGGCGGCCACAACGCTCCAGAGTCAGATCTCGCGTCTTCGTTCCACTCTTGCCCCGGACTTCACCATCAGCTTCGAGCCGGCCGGATATCGACTCAATGTTCTCGATGGCGAGATCGACGCCAGTCGATTCGAGGCACTGGTCGTTCGGTCGCGGACGCTCAAGACCGTCGAGTCGATCGCGGTGCTCGACACCGCACTCGCTCTTTGGCATGGCGCGGCCTTCGGACAGTTCGCCGATCTGCCCGAGTTGCAGGGTGAGGCCTCGCGACTCGACGAGCTCAGACTCGTCGCGACCGAGGAATGGGCAGAGGCCAAGATGGCGTGCGGTGGCCCCGCCCCGATCGTGGGCGACCTCGAAGCCGTCGTGGCTCTCCATCCGCTTCGCGAGAGTTTCTGGCGGCTGCTCATGTTGGCCCTCTACCGCACCGGGCGGCAGGCCGAGGCGCTTCGCAGGGCGGGCGAACTCCGCTCCATCCTCGGTCGCGAAGTAGGGCTCGAGCCGTCGCCGGCCGTGCGCGAGCTCGAGGCACAGATCCTGGCCGACGACCCGCGTCTGCTCGCCGAACGCGAACCGTCGACCGAGCACCGGCCGAGTACCGTCGCCGCCCCTCAGCTCCTGGGCGCGACGTCCTTCGTCGGCCGTGAGCCCGACCTAGCGTCTCTGGTGGAGGCGCTCGACGACCAACCCCTAATCACCATTACCGGACCGGGAGGGGTCGGCAAGACCCGCCTCGCCATGCGTGTCGCCGGCACCACCCTCGAGCGTTTCGACGACGGGGTCACGGTCGTCGAGTTCGCGTCGTTGCGTGATCCGGCCGGAGCGGCACAAGTCATCGCCCACGCCCTTGATGTTCAGCAGCATCAGTACCGCACGATCGAGATGACCATCGAGGAGCACCTCGCTCCGACCCGATCGCTGCTGTTGCTCGACAACTGCGAGCACCTCACCGAGGCGGTGGCACCTCTGGTCGATCGTCTCCGGTCGTCGTGTCCCGGACTCAGGATCTTGGCCACCAGCAGGCAGTCACTCGGCCTCGCCGGCGAGTACATCGAGGCTCTCGCTCCGTTGACGGTGCCCATCGACGATGCGAAGCCGACTATTGAAATCGCCGGCTCGGCGGCGGTGGAGCTATTCGTGAACCGTGCCTCTGCTGCCTCGCCCGGCTTCGCCCTCACCAACGGCAA
Organism: Acidimicrobiales bacterium; assembly: GCA_029263235.1. GTDB lineage: Bacteria > Actinomycetota > Acidimicrobiia > Acidimicrobiales > Aldehydirespiratoraceae > SZUA-87. The sequence goes on along the minus strand of JAJCXW010000119.1, from coordinate 4,095 downwards.
TGCCGCATCCGTGGCCGACATCTGTCGACGCCTCGATGGCCTTCCCCTCGCGCTGGAACTGGCAGCCGCGAGGCTGCGGACCATGGGGGTCGAGGCCCTCGCCACACGGCTCCGTCAACGGACCGAGATGCTCGGACAGACCCAGCGCGGAGCCGACGGACGTCAACGTGGTCTCCACGACATCGTCAGGTGGTCACACGATCTCCTCGCGCCGGAGGAACGACAGGTCTTCGAGCAGCTCGCGGTCTTCGCCCGAGGGTTCGACCTCGCTGCCGCCGAAGCGGTGTGCAACATCGAAGGGGGCACGATGCCGGTCCTCGACCACATCGTCAGCCTCGTCGACAAGTCGATGGTTCTCTTGGTCGATCCCGGCGGGTCGCGCTATCAGCTACTGGAACCGCTGCGGGAATTCGGCCTCGATCGGCTGAGAGAAAACAGGGCGCTCGAGGCAACGGAGGACCGACACCTCAAGTGGTTTCTCAATCTCGCCGAGCGGGGCGAGATCGGCCTCGATAGTCCAGACGAAGCATCTTGGTCGGCCAATCTCGATCGGAACTACGACAATCTCCGGGCCGCCCATCTCACGGCTTTGCGGCGAGAGGACGCCGACTGCGCGCTGCGCCTCGTTGCCTCGCTACGGGAGTTCGCCTTTCGGCGGGTCAACTACGAGATCACCTCGTGGGCCGACGCGGCAATCGCTCTCGGCGACGCCAAAGGCAATCCTCACCTGCCGACGGTCATGGCGGTCTCGGCCTACGGCCGGTTCGTACAGGGCGACACGAAGACAGCTATCGAGCTCGCCCATCAGGCCCTCGAGACCTCGGGAAGCCCCGAACTCTCTGAGAGCGGGCTGCCCGAACGGGTGCTCGGCAACGCGTACTTCTACCACGAGCGGATCGAGGAGGGCCTCGACTGGATGAACCGCATGCAGTTGTCGGCCGGTCGTGCCGGTTCGAGCGGCCGGATCGCCCACGGCATGTACATGCGATCCGTCGCCCAGACCAGCGTGGGAGATGAGATCCGTGGCGCCGTGCTCGCTGGAGAGGCCCGGGCCGCGGCCAACACGGTCGGATCTCTCACCGCCGACGCCGAAGCCGACTACGCCCTCGGGCTCGCGCTCGAGCACACCGCTCCGGACGAAGCCTTGGCTCTTCTCGAGCGAGCAAGCGTCGTCGCGGCCGAGGCGGGAAACCGCTGGCTCGAAGCCTTCGCCCTGACAGAAGTTCACTCCCTCAAGGCGACCCAGGGTGAACACCTGGTGTCGCTGGCTGGCTACGCCGATGTCGTCGAAACCTGGCACCGAGGCGGCGATTGGGCCAACCAGTGGCTCTCACTGCGGAGGATCCTCGGCATCCTGGTCGAGCTCGGATCATTCGAGGCGGCGGCCGTGCTGCACGGCGCGCTCACAGCGGTCGGCGCTGCCCAAGCCCTGCCCTTCGTTCCAGCCAACGCCGAACGCCTCTCCCAAGGCCTCGACGACATCCAGAAACAACTCGGACCTGCGGCCTTTGCCGGTGCGGTGCGACGAGGCACCTCAATGAGAGACCGAGACATTGTGAACTTCGTTCAAGAACAGATCGCATCTCTGACCGATGAGCGACGTGACTTCGCGACGGGCAACGACGAGTAAGGCGCGTGAGGTCAGGCGCCCAGAGCCCGATCCACCAACTCCATCGGGTGAACCACATCGTGGCCGACCTGCTGGAGATGCAGCGAACATCCGGGATTGGCGCTCGCCAGCAGGTCGGGGGCCGACTCGTTGATCACCGCTGTCTTGCGATCGCGAATGAGTGATGACAATTCTGGTTGCACCAGCGAGTACGCCCCGCCGGCACCGCAGCAGAGGCCATCGTCGTCGAGTTCGACCAACTCGCGGACGAACGGCCTGAGCACGGTTCGAACCGACATGTGTGCCTTCTGAACGTGGCGAAGGTGGCACGGGTCCTGCACGGCCACTCTCAGATCGAGGGGCGTTACCGTCGGTAGAGCGTCGATGTGTTCGGCCACAAACTCGTGGATGTCGAACACTCTCTTCGAGAACTCGTGAGCCCGGTCGGTACCCAGCAATTCCCCATAGTTCTTCATGGTTGCGCCACAACCAGCCGAGTCGACCAAGATCGGCTTTTCATCATCGAGCGCATAGACGACGCTCTGAGCAAAATCGCTCGCGCCGCCCGCCATCCCGGCGTGTTCGTGCAGCGCTCCGCAGCAGGCCGGTGTCGATCCCGTCGGGCTGACGCCGAACCCGCACGCCTCGAGCACACGCTTGACCGCCCCATGAACATCTCGTTGCCAAGCATCCATCACGCACCCCGTGAACAGGTGAACGTCGTCTCCTGACGGCTCGAGAGACGTTCGACGCACGGGAATGCGTTTCGGCAACGGCAGACTCGACGGAACCAAGCGAAGCTTCTGGGCCACACCAAGAGCCGATGATCCCGCCAACAGGACCTCGTGGTGCCCCAGACCGCGAAGCGCCGTCCGGAGTTTCCACTGAGGCTTGTATCCCTCCTCGACAAGTCGTTCGCGTGTGGTGGCTATGAGGCGACCGAATGGGACACCGCTGGGGCATGCCGGCTCGCACCCGCGACACTGAACGCAGGTCTCGAAGGAGTCGACGATCTCATCGGTGAGCGGGGCACCCCCGTCCTGCACTGCACGCATCAGGGCGACCCTGCCGCGCGGCGAGTATGTGTCGATTCCTGTGACCCGATACGTCGGACAGTGCGGAAGACACAAAGCGCACGCCACACAGGCGTTCAACTCAGCGGCGTCGAGGTTGAGGTCCATCAGGGCCGGCCCAACGTTCTTCCCGGATTCAGCCGGCCGGTGGGGTCGAGTGCTGCTTTCACTCGTCTCTCGAGTGAAAGCACGCCCTGGGTCCGCGCGCTACCCCCGACAGGGTTCTCACAATGGACCAGCCCCACACCGACCTCAGCCACGAAACGCCCCGTGGTCTCATCACCGGCCTTCATCTGCGCCAAGTCGCCCGGACGGCGCGACCAGCGGTTGGGAGGCAGGTCCGGCGGTTCGTCCGGCTCGAGTCGGCCCAGAGCGGACAGAGTCGACAAGTCGACATCGACGTCGGCCCGGTATCCGGCACTCAACACCCACGTGTGGTCGCCGTCCCACAGGATCGACGCCGAGGTGGCACAACCAGCCAGAACATCGGCTGGGTCGACCTCGTCAATCCTGTTCCACACCTCGACTTCAGGGATCGGGCGAGTCCTCAGGATCACGTCTCCCAAGCAGCCGAGGGTGCCGAGTGATCCGACCAGAATCCGGCACATGTCGAATCCGCTGACATTCTTTACCGTTGGACCACCGGCAGTAATGAGTTCGCCTTCCGCGGAGACGTAGTGAACCTGCAACACCGAGTCGCGGGTCTGACCGCGCCCCAGCCTCGCAACGCCCGACCAGCCGAGCGAGATGGCGCCACCGACCGACGATCCGACCAACTCGGGCAGGGAAGTGCGCTGGCCGAACGGTCTCAGAGCCTCGTGGAGCTCACTCACCAGAGTGCCGGCGCGTACTTCCACGGTCATCTCATCAATCCGGATATCAACTATCCCCGCCGGGGAACGAATCTCACGAACCGATGGATCGGGCGGCCCGCCGACTTCCCAGTGGGTGCCACCGCCCCGGATGGCGACCGGGCCATCGGCGCCGACTTCTGCCGCGAACTGGGCCAGAACCGGATCTGATTTCGGTGACCGGATCAGCCCCACAGGTCCCCCTTGGCCTCGCTGAGCTGAGCAATGTCCGAACACGAGTGAGGACTCGGGAGAACCTTCCCCGGGTTCATCATGCACAGCCCGTCGAATGCACCTCGAAGCCGAGCCTGTTGATCCAGGTCGTGGTCGGAGAACATCATCGACATGAACTCCCGCTTCTCGACACCTATGCCGTGCTCCCCCGACAGGACCCCGCCGGCACGCAAGGAGACCTCGATTATTTCGCGCCCGGCGTCGCGCACCTTCTCCGACATGCCCGGCTCGCGAGAGTCGTAGGCGATAATCGGATGAAGGTTGCCATCTCCCGCGTGAAACACGTTGAGAACAATCAGGTCGCGCTCATCGATGATCCTGTAGATGG
>JAJCXW010000118.1 GCA_029263235.1 Acidimicrobiales bacterium | reverse complement strand
CCTCGACCGATGACCGATTCACCGGCGAACGAATCAACCATCTCGGGGAAGATCGTGAAAATGTCGACCCGAAGGGTTCGCGGCTCGGTCATGGTGAATCGAGATCGAATAATCCGTCGGGGACGTCGACCACGATTTTGGTGTTGGGTTCGAGTTCGGTCACGAACCCAACCGGAACCAGCGGCCCGGTGTCGAGCTCGAGAATGTCGGACGCGGGGTTCTCGAGTACCCGCGTCACGGTGCCTCGCTCGACACCGGTCTGATCGACGACCATCGAACCGATCAACTCATGGACCCACAGCTCGTCGGGGTCGTCGATCGGTTCGGCCTGCAGCACCTGGCCTTTGAGCAGGTCGGCTTGTTCTCGGCCGTCGACGCCGGCGAAGACGACGATGTGTCCGGTCTTGTGGGGGCGCGACGTTGCGACCGTGAGCGCACGGTCTCCTGCGAAGAGGATCGATCCGGGGGCGACCCGCTCGACTCTGTTGGATGTGAGTACGACCACGACCTCGCCACGTAGTCCGTGGGATCGGGCGATGCGGCCGACGTCGAGCATCAGCTCAGTCGACGAACTCGACCTCAATGTTGGCGTCGGTGTCGGAGTCGTGCCCAGCGGCACGTACGACCGTGCGAATGGCCATCGCCACTCGACCGCGCTTGCCAATGACCCGACCCATGTCACCGTCGCCGACCGTGACGTCGAGGCGAATGCCGGAGTCGTCTTCGCTCACCGATACAGCGACCGAATCGGGGTCGCCGACGATCTCCTTCACGACGAACTCACAAACTGACTTGGCTGATTCGGCGCTCATTCGCTGGCCTCTTCCGTCTCGTCGGCAGCGGGTGCTTCTTCAGCTGCTGCTTCTTCGGTTGATTCTTCAACGGCGGAGGCCTTCTCGGCCGTGGCTTCGGCAGCTTCGGCCTCTCGTGCGAGTTGCTTGGCCGACTTCTTGGCCGAGGCAGCCGGGACGACAGCCTCGGTGGCCTCACCGGTGTGGAGTTCCCAGGCACCAGAAATCTTGAGCAGCTTGGCGACACGTTCGGTGGGCTGAGCGCCGACCTTCAGCCAATGGACGGCACGGTCGTTGTCGATCTTCACAACCGATGGTTCCTGGCGAGGCTCGTAAGTTCCGAGGATCTCGATGAAACGCCCGTTGCGGGGAGCGCGAGCGTCGGCGGCGACGACTCGGTATGTCGGTTGCTTCTTCTTACCTACCCGCACGAGGCGGAGCTTGACAGCCACTTTGATTCCTTGGTGTTTCGATGTTGAGATTCTTGAGAGTTCGCGAGAGCGCGGCGACGCTGAGCCACGGCAACCCGTCAATTCAATCCTGGGAACCCACCTGTTTCCAACCCCGGAAGCGATAGCGGTTTCTTGGACACCTGAGCCGGACCCTTCGGAGTGGTGCGTCCGCCCTTGCGTCGCTGGCCCTTTTTGGACCGATTCTTCCCCTTCGCCTTCTTGGTTCCGGAGCCCGCGAACTGCTTCATCATGCGTCGCATCTGACCGAACTGATCGAGAAGTTGTTTCACATCGGAGGGCTGTTGGCCGCAGCCGGCAGCGATTCGGCGGCGGCGGGATCCGTCGATCGTGTCGGGGTTGTTGCGTTCGGCCGGGGTCATCGAATGGATGATCCCCTCGATTCGAGCAAGGTGGCTGTCGTCGATCTCGACGTCGCGGGCTTCCTTGGGAATCCCCGGCATCATGCCCATCAGGTTGGATATCGGGCCCATCTTCTTGATCTGTTGCATCTGCTCGAGGAAGTCCTCGAGGGTGAAGGTGCCTTCGAGGAGCCGAGATGCCGCCTCCTCCGCTTCTTCCTTTTCGTAGGCCTGCTCGGCCTTTTCGATGAGCGTTTCGATGTCGCCCATACCGAGAATCCGGCTGGCCAGACGGTCGGGATGAAACGCCTCGAAGTCTTCGAGCTTCTCGCCAGTGGACGCGAAGGCGATCGGACGGCCGACCACTTCCTTGACCGAGATCGCGGCGCCACCGCGGGCGTCGCCGTCGAGCTTGGTGAGGATCACTCCGTCGAGCGAGAGAGTCTCGTTGAACGACTGAGCGGTGTTGACGGCGTCCTGACCGGTCATGGCGTCGATCACGAGGAATGTGTAATGGGGGTCGACCGCTCCGGAGATCCGGCGGACCTGATCCATCATTTCGCTGTCGATGGCCAAACGGCCGGCCGTGTCGACGATCACGACATCGCGCCCGGTGCGCTCGGCCTCACCGATCGACTTCCCGGCTACATCGACCGGGTCGCCCGGTTCGGAAAACACGGGCACGCCGATCTGAGATCCGAGAGTGCGGAGTTGCTCGACCGCGGCCGGGCGCTGCAGGTCGGCTCCGACCAACAACGGGTTGCGGCCCTGTTTCTTGAACCACTTGGCGAGCTTGCCGGCGTTGGTGGTCTTGCCTGCACCCTGGAGCCCGGCCAGCAACACGACGGTGGGGGGCTTCGAGGCGAAGGTGAGCTTCATCGACTCGCCACCAAGGCTGGTCGTGAGTTCCGCCAGGACGATCTTCACGACCTGCTGGGCGGGGTTGAGCGAATTCGAGACGGCCTCGCCTGAGCATTGCTCGCGGATGCGTCCGACCAGGCTCTTGACCACATCGAGGTTGACGTCGGCCTCGAGCAACGCCAGCCGGATCTCTCTGAGGGTCTCGTCGATGTCGTCCTGGGAGAGAACGCCGCGACCTCGGACTCGACTGAATATTCCTTCGAAGCGGTCGGAAAGTGTCTCGAACATGGTCGGGTCAGGCTACCGGCCGCTACGGTCGGCAACGTGAGCCTTTCGCCTCGTCAATGGGCGGCCGTTGCGGTCGCCGTGGTTGGATTCGGAATCATTGCCGTGATCGTGGCGTCGGGAGGCGATTCCGATTCGGCGGGCGGCGGCTACGACGAGGTCGCCTGGTGCCAGGCGGCGGGTGCGGTCAGCGCGCGCAGCGGCGTTCTCGATCCCGGTTTCGGGGGCGATCCCAACTCGGAGCTGATCAACCTCAACCGTTCGATGGAGGATGCCCTGCTCGTGGCCCCGGAGGATCTACGGCCCGAGCTGGCCCGAGTTCTCGACTGGGCGATCAACATCGATACCGGACTGGCCTCGGGATCCGACCTGGCGGTCGCCATCGCCGATGCCTTGGGGGTCACCGACTCGGTTCGACTGGACGCAGCCGTCGACGCGATCAACGAGTCGGTTGTGGCCTGCGGTCATTCGCCGATTCCCGCGGCTGGCTGACCGGTCAGGGTATCGATCGACGGATTGTCAGTCGAAGAGGGCGTCGACGAACTCGTCTGAGTCGAAGTCGACGAGATCAGCGATTCCCTCTCCGAGTCCCACGAGCTTCACCGGAAGACCGAGCTCGGAGTGGATGGCCAGGACGATGCCGCCGCGTGCCGATCCGTCGAGCTTGGTGAGCACCACGCCGGTGACGTCGACCGCCTCCGCGAACTGACGGGCCTGCGACATTCCGTTCTGTCCGGTGGTCGCGTCGATGACCAGCAGTGTCTCGGTGACGGTTCCCGCACCTTTCTCGGCCACCCGACGGACCTTGCTCAGCTCTTCCATCAGGTTGGTCTTGGTGTGGAGCCTTCCGGCCGTGTCAGCCAGCACCAGATCGGCTCCCCGCGCCGCGGCCCGCTCGACAGCGTCGAACACCACCGACGAAGGGTCGGCGCCATCGGCCCCGCTCACAATGTCGACCGAGCTTCTTTCGGCCCACATGGCGAGTTGCTCGGCGGCGGCCGCCCGGAACGTGTCGCCGGCTGCCAGCACCAGCTGACGGCCGGCCTCGACCTCACGTGACGCGATCTTGCCGATGGTGGTCGTCTTCCCCACTCCGTTGACCCCGACGAACAGCCACACTGCTGGACCTCCGTCGGCGGTCTCGGCATCGAGGGAGCGATCGAAGCCGGTCAGGCGCTGCTTGATTTCGGCCTTGACGAGCGTGGCTAGTTCGCTCGCATCCTCGATTCCGTCGGCCTCGGAAGTGGTCCTCACTGCTCCGACGATGTCGGTGGCGGTGGCCACTCCGGCGTCGGCTCGAATGAGTGCCTCCTCGAGCGATTCCCAGGTCGAGTCGTCGATCGCGCCTCGGCTGAACACCGACCCGAGGTATCCCGACATCGAAGAGCGGGCATTGGACAGACGATCTCTGAACGAGGGCCGGACGGCCGGCGTCTCGGCTGCGACGTCGTCGTCGGACTCCGCCCAAGTCGCTCCGGGTCGATCGACTGTCGGTGGGGCGGCCGGTGAGCCGACGGCCATCCGGTCGTCGCCCCGATCGCGCAGCAACACGAAGGCCGAAGCTGCGATGAGGCCGAGAGCGGCTATTGCGATTATCAGTGCGAGGAACATGCCCGATCGATACTACCGGCGGCCTTGCCACTGATCGGTTGTCACCTCGAGCCGAGGACCACCACGAGGCTCAGGCTGCCGCCTTCACGGACGACATCCACAACGATGGTGTCGCCCGGGCGGTAGAGCTGGATCTGTGCGGCCAGCTCGTTCATCGTGTCGACGGGCTCACCGCCGATGTCGACGATGAGATCGCCGATCTCGAGTCCACCGGTGTCAGCCGGCGAGTCGGCCACGACGTCCACGACCACCGCACCCTGGGTGCCGTCGGTGGGTGATTCTCCGCTGATGCCCAGGAAACCGAACTCGAGAGATTCGCCGGCGACGATGCGCTGGGCGATCAGGTCGACCGTCTCGGACGGAACCGCGAACCCGACGCCGATGTTGCCTTCGGTGCGACCATCGGTGCGTATCGCCGTGTTCATGCCGACCACCCGGCCCTGGCGGTCGGCCAGCGCCCCACCGGAGTTGCCCGGATTGATGGGAGCGTCGGTCTGGATCATGCCCACCGGACCCGTGTTCTCGAGATCGGATCCGGCATCCAAGTTGACTCGGTCGATGGCGCTGACGATTCCTGCAGTGACGGTCTGGTCGAGCCCGAACGGGCTGCCAATGGCCACCGCCAACTGACCGACCTCAACGGTGTGGGCCGGTGCGAACACGGCCTGAACCATGTCGACGGCATCGGGGTCGATCTTGATGACGGCCACGTCGCGTCGTGAGTCGCCTCCGATCACTTCGCCCGGAACCGTGGCGCCGCTGGCGAAGGTGATCTGTACGTTTTGGGAATCGGCCACCACATGGTTGTTGGTGACGATGTAGCCCTCCTGGGCGTCCCACACGATGCCCGAACCCTGCCCCAGATCGGCCACCACCAGCACCACCGATGGGGCAACCACACGCGCGACATCGGCCACCGGTTCGTCGGAATCGGCGCCCGAGCCGAGAGGGCCGGGAGCGTCGGGAAGTGATCGGGGTGGGGTCAGGTCGGTGTTGGTGGAGGGCAAAGCGACCTGTTGGGTGCCGCCCGAGGAATCCGAACTGCTGTCGGACGACACGATCGTGCCGGCCGCGAAGCTGCCAACCGCAAGAATGATGACGGCGGCTACACCTGCCGCCACCCTCCAGCCTCGGCGCCGTGGGAGAGGCGGATCTGCCACGGGGGAGGCTGGGGGTGGGGCGAACGGGGGCCGACCGAGCACCGAATTCGGCGGCTCGAAGTCGGCCGGACTGGGGGGAGCCGGCGATGACGGCGGCTCCGGACGAAATTCCGTCGGGGGCGACTCCCCGAACACCGACCGGGGCGGGGGCGGGGGCACGGCCAAGTCTTGGCCCGCCGGGAGGTCGGTGACACCGTCTCTGGGAGGGACGGGGACAGATGCAGCTGGGGGAAGTGCCGTATCGTCGGGGGTAGGTGTCACCAGCTCATCTCCGGCGGGCCGGCTCGACGGCTGGGGGGAATGGCCGTCAGGCGAGTGGTTGGTCGAATCTCGATCCATGTGAAGACCGTATTCCTCGAGGGGGAAAGGGACAGTAAGAAGTTCCGAAAATCGGAAGAAAGACGCTCAGGCCCGGGGCTGGTGATGGCTTCTGGGCAAATGAAGGGTAAACGACGACCCGGCGCCGACCTCTGATTCGAGATCGACACGTCCGCCGTGAGCTTGAGCTATTTGCTGCACGATCGTGAGGCCCAGACCGGAACGGCCTTCGTTGCGGGCCTGAGCCCGGTCGCCGCGCCAGAAGCGGTCGAAGACCTTGTCCTGGGCGTCGGAGGCGATTCCGGGGCCCTCATCGGCCACCTGGACCCAGATTCCGTCGCTGTCCTCGCCGGTCTCGACCGTTATCGAAGATCCGGCTGGGGCCAGCCTCACCGCGTTGGCGAGCAGATTGGCGATCGCCCGGCGAATGGCCGGGCCATCGCCACAGACCGGAAGCGGTTCCTCGGAGACGGCTGCGGTGAGCGTGAGCTCGCGGGCCTCGGCCAGCGTGGCGAACTCGGCGGCCAGGTCGCAGGCCAGCGGTCCGAGATCGAGGTCTTCCTCGCGGGTGGGGCGGGTGCCGTGACGGGCATAGTCGAGAAGATCGTCGACGAGGGTCGACATCCGCGAGGCCGACTTGCCCACGACCTCGCTGGCCGAACGAAGATCGTCGACGGTGGCGTCGGGGTCGGCGAGAGCCACATCTACGTTGGTGCGGATCACCGCGAGAGGATTGCGGAGTTCGTGACTGGCTTCGTGGATGAACTCGCGCTGCGACTCGAACGCGCTGTCTATTCGTTGGAGCATGTCGTCGAAGGTGTCGGCGAGTTGCCGGAGTTCGTCGTCGGGGCCTTCGAGGTCGATTCTTCGCGACAGGTCGGTGGCCTGAATGTCGCGCGCCACTCCCGTGATTCGCCCCACCGGGCGCAGCACTATGCCGGCCACGAACCAGCCAACTCCGAGACTTCCCACGAAGAGCATTCCGAGCGCACCGAAGGCATAGGTGCGTAGCTGATCGAGCGCCTGGGAGTTGACCTCGCGCTCGAAGACCGCCAGCGGGTCGGTTACCTCGAACTCGATCCGAGCGAGCGCAGGCTCGCCGTCGATGTCGCGGAACATGACGTCGGCTCGGCCGGATCGAGAGATGTCCTGCTGTTCGAGGCTGCGTGAAAGCCCGGCGTAGATTCCGCCCACCACGATGGCCCCGAGGCCGAAGAGCAACACCGAGTAGAGCACCGTGAGCCGAAAGCGGATGGAGCCGCGCCAGCCCGACATGCGGGGCGATACCGGCGTCTCGGACACGTCAGTCACCTGAGACCGATTCACTCGAGTCGGCGGTCGGTCCGTCGGGCAGAAGCCGGTATCCCGAACCGATCACGGTCTCGATCACCTGAGGCTCAACGCCCTCGCTGAGCTTGCGGCGGAGCGTGCCCACGGTGACCCTCACCGTGTTGGTGAAGGGATCGGCGTGTTCGTCCCAGACGTGTTCGAGCAGATGCTCCTGCGACAGCACCTTGTCGGGGTGGTGCATGAAGTATCGGAGCAGCGCGAATTCCTTGGCGGTGAGCTCGAGTTCGCGTTCGCCGCGGCAGGCCCGGTGACGGGAATCGTCGAGGTGGATGTCGCCGACATCCATGACCGCGGAGGGCTGGGCAGTGTCACGGCGGAGCAGCGTTCGCACCCGTGCGGTGAGTTCGCCGAACGCGAATGGCTTGACGAGGTAGTCGTCGGCGCCCACGTCGAGGCCGGTTATGCGGTCGTCGACACTGTCGCGGGCGGTGAGCATCAGTACTCGTGGTGAGTTGCCGTCGGTGGCACGTTCGCGCAACCGTCGGCATACCTCCACGCCGTCGATGCCGGGCATCGTGATGTCGAGGCATACGAGGTCGTAGGGGGTGTAATCCGATTTGTCGAGGGCGTCCTGGCCGTCGGTGGCAACATCAACGGCATAGCCCTCGCGACGAAGGCCCCGGGCTACAGCGTCGGCGAGATCGACCTCATCGTCGACAACAAGAATCCTCATTGCCGAGACGCTACCTCCCAAGCCCTTTCGCTCGCGCTTATCGTGCGCCACGTTGACTGCCATTGACCACATCACAACATCAAGCACCGAAAGACCGGATCAAGTGACCAATTTCGAAGATCAGGCACCGCTCGCCTCGAACGAACCACAACCGACGCTTGAGCGTGCGCTGGTCGAACTGCGAAGGGTGATCGTGGGGCAGGAACTGCTGGTGGAACGCCTGCTCGTGGCGTTGTTGTCCGGCGGACACTGCCTGATCGAGGGGCCACCGGGGCTGGCGAAGACGCTGGCCGTGCGCACTCTCGCCGACATCACCGGCGGCACCTTCAGTCGGGTGCAGTTCACGCCCGACCTGCTGCCCTCCGACATTGTGGGAACCCGGATCTTCAAGGCTTCGTCGGAGACTTTCGATGTCGAGCTCGGTCCGGTGTTCGCCAACTTCGTGCTCGCCGACGAGATCAACCGGGCACCGGCCAAGGTCCAGTCGGCCCTGCTCGAGGTGATGGGCGAGCATCAGGTCACCATCGGCGAAACCACCCATGGCGTTCCCGATCCGTTTTTGGTGCTCGCCACCCAGAATCCGATCGAATCAGAGGGCGTCTATTCGTTGCCGGAGGCCCAGCGCGACCGGTTCCTGATGAAGGTTCTCGTCGACTATCCGTCGCCGGCCGAAGAGGTTGAGATCGTCCGCCGCATGGGGGTCAAGGCGCCAGTGGCGTCGCAAGTTCTCACTCCGGCCGGAATTCTTGAACTTCAGGGGCAGGCCGATCGCGTGATCGTCGAGCCGGCGGTGGTCGAGTATGCGGTCAACCTCGTGACCGCGACGCGCGAACCGACGCTGCTGGGAGTCCCCGAACTCGAGGACATGATCGAATACGGGGCCAGTCCCCGAGCCACACTCGGTCTGGTGCGGGCCGGTCGGTCGATCGCCCTTCTTCGGGGTCGCGACTACGCCGTGCCCCAGGACATCTTCGATGTGGCCCCGGAGGTACTCCGGCACCGCATGGTGCTGTCCTATGAGGCGCTGGCCGCCAATATGACCTCCGAGGACGTCCTCTTTCGGATCCTCAGCACCATTCCCGCGCCGATCGTGTCGCCGTCAACCCAGGATCCGGTGCGCTCGACCGACCGGCCATGATCCGACGGCACCACGGTGCTTCCTCGGCCGATCAGGCCGACGCAACCGACGACGAACAGACGCGAGCGGTGCTGCGACGGCTCGAACTCGACGTCACGCGTCGCCTCGATGGGTTGTTGCAGGGCGACTACCGCGGCCTGATCCCCGGGTTGGGCTCAGAGGCGGGTGAGGCACGTATCTACGCCCCGGGAGACGACGTTCGGCGCATGGATTGGAACGTCACCGCCCGAACCGGGGAAGCCCACATCCGCGACAGCGTGGCCGACCGCGAGCTCGAGACCTGGGCACTCATCGATCTCTCACCGAGCCTCGATTGGGGCACGTCGACCCGAACCAAGGCCGATCTGGCGATCTCGGCCGCCGCGGCCATCGGGATTCTCACCGACCGGGTCGGCAACAGGATCGGGGCGGTGATCTCCGACGGCGAGACTCTGCATGAGATCCCCACCGGATCCGGCCGGCGACACACCATGGCCATGCTGCATCGGATGTCGACGATCGCTTCACGAACCGGAGGCAGCCAAGGACTCGATGCGGGACTCCGCCGTCTCGCCGGTCCGGGCCGTCGGGGAGGCCTGGCTGTGGTGATCTCCGACCTGCTCGGCGCCGACTGGGCCGACGCCCTGAAGGCCGTCTGTATCCGCCATGAGACCCTCGTGATCGAGATCGTCGACCAACGCGAGCTCGAACTTCCCGATGTCGGGGTGGTCGAGTTCGTCGACTCCGAGACCGGTGATGTGGTCGAGATCAACACGGGCAGCCGGGCGCTGCGCGAACGTTTCGCTGAGGCTGGCCGTGTCCGGCTGTCGGACCACGCGGCGGCGGTCCGGAAGGCCGGGGCCGATCACGTGGTGCTGCGAACCGACGAGGATTGGGTCGTGGCGCTCGCCAAGTTCGTCGACCGTCGACGGCGGGGCGGACGCCGCATGATCACGAAGGTCGCCCAGTGAACTTCGTCGATTCCGAACGTCTGTGGCTGCTGCTTGGTGTCGGCCTGCTGGCGATCGGCTATCTGATCGCGCAACGCCGACGTGGCCGCTACGCCGTCAGATTCTCCGACACCTCGCTTCTCGACACGGTGGCGCCGCGTCGGCCCGGGATTCGACGCCATTTCGTGGCGTTGATGTTTCTGGCGGTCGCTTCGTCGATGGTGCTGGCCATCGCCGGACCGACCCGATCGGAGGATGTCCCTCGCCGTAACGCCACGGTGGTGCTCACCATCGACACCTCTCTATCGATGGGCGCCGAGGACGTCGTGCCGAGCCGCATCGACGCCGCCAAGCAGGCGGCTCTGGCCTTCGTCGAGAGTGCCCCCGACACCCTCGACATCGGGTTGGTGTCGTTCAACGGTATTCCGGTCGTGAGGGTCGTTCCAACTCGCGATCGGACCGCAGTCGCGGCTTCGATCCAGAGTCTCCAACTCGGTGAGGCCACTGCCACCGGCGATGCCATCTTCGCTTCCATCGACGCCATCCGATCGGCCCCGAATCCTCCGCCGTTGGAGCCGGATTCCGACGAGAACACCGCGGCGATCATCGTCTTGTTGTCCGATGGCACACCGACCGTCGGCCGACCGGTTGAGGTGGCGGTGGCAGCCGCTGTCGATGCCGGCATTCCTGTCTCGACCGTCTCGCTCGGCACGGCAACCGGCAGCGTCACCATCGATGACCCCGACAACCCCGGAAGTCAGGTCACCGTCGCCGTGCCGGTCGATGAAGAGACCCTGTCGGGCATTGCCGACGACACCGGCGGCCAGTTCTTCACCGCGGCATCGGCCGACGAACTCACTTCGGTCTACAGCGACATCGGGACCACCGTCGGCTTCGAGTCAATCGACCGCGACATCACCGACTGGTTCCTCGCCATTGCCCTCGCCTTGGCGGCGGCAACCGGGCTGATGAGCCTCGCCTGGTTCCAGCGCCTGCCCTGAGGCTTCGTTGTCGGGCACGGCCTCCGGTGAGACCTTCGGGACCCAGCCCGAACTCGTGGCCACTGGTTCTCCCGGAAGATGGACCAAGGAGGCGGGATGACCGCGGAAGGCCTCCTCGCCCCCTCCTCGAAGACGACGACGTCTGGGAGAACATTCTCACCTGCACTGCCGCCATATGACATGGAATCTGAGATCTTGAGACAGCCGTTCGATGTATTCGGGGCGCCTGAGTGGCACGACCTGAGCCTGAGGCAAACCCTGTCGCGGTCGCTGTCGCTGACGCAGAGTTCGTAGTCAGACACTACGGCCGAGTTTCGGACACCCAGCCGCTCACCGACCCGCGATCGCTTCGTCCCATTGGGCGATGGGCAGTACTCGCGTCAGGTTGGCGAGCTCCACGAGGTCCTCGAATGTGTGGTCGCTGTTGGTGGTATCGATCTCGAGGACCACTCCCGGGCTGGGAGACCACATCAGGAACTTGATTGGTCCGAAGGCGTTGAACTCGGTTTGGCCGGTCCACCCCTTGAGGTCACCAATGTCGACTGGTCGGTATTCGGCCCCAGTCGCTGCTGCAGCGAGTTCGGGTTCCACCCAGTCCGATATCTCGGTGATGGATACGTCACTAGCGGCGTTGGTGAGGGTGCGCCGGTCGGCGACGTCTTCGGCGTGGAGCTGCGGTGGAAGCAGCTCGCTGTAGCCGTCGGGGAGATCACCCAGTTGGAGCGAGGGGCCGTCAGGGAAGGCGACGAGCCGGACGGCACGGTGCACTTCTGCGAGCAGGGAGCCTTCGACTGCTCCGCTAACGACAATCGTGGGTTGCCCGGTGGTAGCGAGGGTCTGCCACTGACCGAACTGGATCTGACGGAACGTCTCGCCGTCGATGACAACGGTTCTCGTGGCATTGAGACCTCGTAGAGATCCATCTGTAACGGCAACGGAGATCGGGAACCGGGTCGTTCCATCGTCGGTGGTGATGCCGATGGCGGTGCTAACCCATCGTCCGGTGTGAAGCGCACCATCGCGCCTGCCCTCCTGACGCCGGCCAAACCAGTCGGGTGGTTCCTCGATGATCGGGGCAACAGAACCCGGTGATGGCGCTCCTTCGGGGATACCTATCGGCGCTACGGGCCTGGCCTCGGAGGTAACCTGAGTCGCCTCTTTGCCTGGTCGCGCCGCGACGACCAGGCCACCGACGATGGCGGCGCACGACGCCGCGACCAGAGCGAACCGGACCCAATGGACGCGGGGTCGGCGGGCTTGGATGGCGGGCTCGATCACAACGACGGTAGGGGTCGGATGGCCGTCGGGAGCCTGACCGAGCGGAGCATTCGCCGCCTGCGTGATGGCGTCGAACCTGGATTCGACTGGGATCCGCTCGGCGGCATCTCGAAGGCGTTCGGCAATGATCGCGGCGGTGTTAGTCATTGGTTCTCCTCTGGGAGTTGAAGTTCCGTTGCGAGTCGGTCCAGGCCGCGGCGAATCCAGGGCCCCACCGATCCAGTCGGGCAGTCGAGATGGTGTGCGATGTCGGCCTCGCTCAGCTGTAGGTAGAAACGAAGAACGACCGCGGCTCGATGATTGAACGGAAGATTTGCCAGGGCGTCGTACAGAGCTACATCTGCCTCAAGCATCGCCTCGGATCTCAGAAGATGACGATTGCGAAGAGCGACCCGGTCACGCCGCATGAGATCGCGGCAACGATTGACGACGGCACGCTGGAGATAGGGCCCGGGCTCAACGATCGTCTCCCACCGTTTGAACACCTCAACAAACGCGTCGTGCACAGCGTCTTGGGCAGCCGCACGCGAGCCGAGCATCAGCGTCGCTCCACGGACCTGACCAGAGATCTCAGCCTCGTAGAACGCTGCAAAGCCCGTACCAACCCGGCTAGCGCCCTCACCGGCTGAAGAAGATCGAATCTGAACCATCACCCTTCCCACGCACACCGACCCCTGATTCATACACCAGACGAATATTCTCCGGGAAAGCAATGGCATCGCCGGCCCGACCCACTCAATGCCACCGTCCGAACCGGAAGGACTCCCCCCGGGTTCCGGCAAAGGGACTGTCCGGAGTTCTGCTCTTGGAGATGACCCGAGCATCTGCAACTGTCGGACGTTCAGCGATGCGCCGCATCGTCTCAAACGAGCCGCTCTTGATCCCAAACTCGACCACACGACGTCAGAGGCAGCACAGCCGAACCCTCAACAGGCCCCAGAAACCGCCTCTGACCAGGCCATCCCATCCCTGACAGACGTTTTCGAGCCAAAACGACGACAGGTCACAACCCGCAAAAGGCTGTGACCTGCATGTTTATGGAGCGGACGACCGGGTTCGAACCGGCGACCTCAACCTTGACAAGACACCGAAGACCGTCCAACCCGTGCGAACACGTGTGATTCCGTCCGTCTACGACCGGCCAATGTCACCCAGTCCGTGCAGTAGATGGGATACGGGATGGGATGGCCGAGCAGCTAAACCCCGGCGTCAGCCTGAAGTAAGAACATCGCACAGCAGATGTCACCAAATCCCTGGGGAACATCACCCTGTCTCACATAGCGGGGGAACTCCACCAGCCGAGTAATCGTTGAGGCGCAGTAGGCCGGTCGGCTGGTTCTCGTGCGCCGCAGAGCGGCTTATCGCACCGCGCTCGTTTGGGCCACTCCATGTGAAATGCGCCGACAGTGGGGCCTCGGCCTGACGATCGTCGCCCGGTCAGTACCCACGACCGAATCAGGCACCCACAGGGGTCACGGTGTCGGTGGTGTCCAGGAAGCACCTTCGGGGGATGCGGTGTCGTTGGGCACCCCACCCCAGATCACGAGTTGGCCTCCCGTCCACACAGCGTTCGGGGCTTCGACACCTCCGAGGGGACCATCGTCATGGCTGGACCACGCGCCCGACGGCAAGTGGACGGTAGCCGGGGACTCATCTGCAGAGAAGATGATGAGCCAGCCTGGTGCGGCGGCGATCGTAACGCTTTCGAAGTTCTCGATCGGGATCGCCGTGTCAAGCCAGCGCCAGCCGTCGGGTTCGAGAACAGCTACCGAACTAAGGGGCCCTTGCGTGGTGTCGATGTCGACCAGCACGGTGAAGCCAGCATCTGTGGCAGCTGCGAGGCTGTTCTTTGCTAGCCCGGAAGGCGGTTCGGGCGGATCGATGATCCGCCAGGTCTCATTCGCTGGATCAAACGCCACACCACCATCGCTTCCGCCCCACACGATGATCTCGGATCCGTCCCAGTGAACTGACGACTCAAGCCGCGCCAAGCCTTGCACGATCGAGGCTTGCTCGTCGGTGCCTTCGAAGACGGGCCCGTAGTCCCATGTGTCCGTGTCTGGTTGGTAGCGGGCGATGGCAATGTCGGGCTGACCGACCGGATTCTGCCCCGCCGGCCCGAGACCCCAGATCGCGTCATCGGAGGCGACTGTCGCCGCCAAGAACATCCCGGTGACCGATGGCAGGTCGGCCCAAATGCCGTTGACGGGATCGAATCTCGACCCGCCCCCCTTCGCTAGTGCGTATAACTCGCCGTCGAAGAATGCGCTAGTCAGGCCAGGGTGTCCCCAACCAGGAACGGTGATGCTTCGCCAGGTGTCTGTCTCAGGGTCATATGCAGCCCCATCGCTGTAAGCGAATCCACGACTGAGACTGGAGCCAGCCCAGAACACAGCCTCGTTGCCGGTCCAGGCTGCGACTGCGTACGGCCGGGGATCAATCGGCGCTTCGGGCAACACCGACCAGATGCCAAGTGTCGACGGCGTCACCGCACCGACGCTGGAATCGGCTGGGACTTCCCCGGCATCGGGCTTGGTTACGACGGTCGTCCGTTCGTCCGTGTCGCGTAGGACCACGCCCAGCGCAACGGCCGCGACAACAGCGGCCGCAGCACCTGCCACGAGAGACCACCGCCGACTTGAGCGGTTGGTCGGGATCGACAACTCCAATACCGAGGTGTTCTCCTCGAGCTCACTGTCCGAGGACGGCAGGATTGGCTGCTCGGGCCGCTCAGTTGACGTCAGAACGTCGGCCAGTTGGGGCAACTCCGTACGAAGCCGATCTTCGAGTGCGGTCATTTCAGTTCCTTCCGGAGGGCAGCGAGCGCTCGACGGGCAAGCGAGCGAACCGTGGCCGGCCGCACACCCAACACCTCAGCGATCTCACCGTCGGAAATATCAACGAAGTAGCGAAGCACCACGACAATCCGTTGGCGCTCGCTCAGGCGATCGAGCGCATCCCGTATCTCCAGCAACCGGGTCGGAATCTCAACACTGTCCGGCACTGACTCGAGTCGGGCGTAGCGATCTTCCACTGATCGCCTGCGCAAGACTTGAGCACAACCGTTGACCACCGTCTGGCGGAGATACGCCCCTGGCCGAACCAATGAGCCCCACCGCTGGCTCACCACCGAGAACGCGTCCTGTACGACCTCCTCGGCCACCGCAGCGGACCCAACCATCAAGGTCGCCATGCGCACCATGGGCTGCCGCTCCTGAGCGAACAACAGTGAAACACCGTCCTCGGCCGAACCCACAGGCCCCTGCGCGGGGAGCGACACCTCATCCATCTACCCTCAACGATGCCCTATCCATGCGAAATGTTGCACGTCTTCGCAAATGGTTCGGAAACGCTCCAGGGCTGGGTCTGTCAGGTCTTCTGTGTACTCGGGGTGATCTGAGCGACTGTAGCTGTGGGACGCTCAGCGATGCATCACATCATCGCTGTCGAGCCACTCTTCGACACTCAATACAAGCTGGGTCTACTGAACGACCAGGGGGATCGAGCCACCACTCGCGGATCCGAGCCACCTTCGCGTCGTGAAGTCGACCCGCTGCACCGCCTGACCAGCCACGACGAAGAATCAGGCACCCACAGGCCGTTCAGCGGTTCTTGTCGGCGCCCACGATCCACATGGCGAAATACTGGGCACCACCGCCGTAGGCATGGCCGAACGCGGTGCGAGCGCCGTCGACCTGATGTTCACCGGCAGCGCCCATCACCTGCAACGCCGCTTCGGCAAAGCGGATCATGCCCGACGCCCCGATCGGGTTGGACGACAGCACCCCTCCGGAACAGTTCACGGGCAGATCGCCGCCGTCGATGCCGGTGGCACCGCTCTCCACCATCCTCCATCCCTCGCCCTTGTCGCAAAACCCGAGGCTTTCGAGCCACATCGGCTCGTACCAGGAGAACGGCACATACATCTCGACCGCGTCGATCTCGCTTCGGCGGTCGGTGATGCCGGCCTGGGAAAACACGTCGGCGGCGCATTGTTCGCTGGCGGCGGGCGACACCATGTTTCGACCGCCGTAGTTGTTGGCTTCGGTGCGCATGGCGGTGCCCTGCACCCACGCCACTGGGCCGCTGTGGGCATCTCCGCCGGTCTCGTCGGTGATCACCATGGCGCAGGCACCGTCGGACGACGGGCACGTCTCGGAGTATCGGATCGGGTCCCACAACATCGGCGACTCGACCACCTGTTCGAACGTGAGGTCGCGCTGATGAAGATGGGCCAGCGGGTTGCGCAGAGCATGCTGACGGTCCTTGAACGCAACCATGCAGCCGATCAGTTCGGGGGCGTTGGTGTTCATCATGTAGCGGCGGATGATCGGCGAGAAGTACCCACCGGCACCGGCGTTGATCGAAGTGGAGAAGGGCTGGGGCAACGACAGAGCCCACATGGCGTTGGACTCCGATTGCTTCTCCCACCCGATCGTGAGAACGGTGCGGTGCACCCGGCTCTGCACCAGCGATGTGGCCATACAAGCAGTGGAGCCACCCACGGATCCGGCGGTGTGGACTCTCAACATGGGCTTTCCCACCGCACCGAGCGCTTCGGACAGGTAGAGCTCTGGCATCATCACCCCCTCGAAGAAGTCGGGGGCCTTTCCGAGCACGATCGCGTCGATGTCGGCCCAGGTCTTGTCGGCCATCTCGAGGGCTCTAAACGCGGCCTCACGCAGGAGTCCTGCCATCGACACGTCGCCTCTGGTGGAGGCGTACTTGGTCTGGCCGACTCCGATGACCGCAGCGCGTTCCCCGCCCATGTCAGTCCCCCTCCAGTACGCAGACGAGGTTCTGTTGCAGGCATGGTCCCGACGAGGCGTGAGCCGCGGCCCGGTCGCCATCACCGGCCTGGATGCGAGTGGCGGCTTCTCCGATGCGGATCAGTCCGGAGGCCATCATCGTGTGGGCTGCCAGAGCGCCTCCCGACGGGTTGACGATGGTGTCGGATTCGAGGCCCAAGGCCTCGGTGAGGAGGAACTCCGAAGTGGTGAACGGTGCGTGGAGTTCGGCGAAATCGATCTTGTCGTCGGCCACTCCGGCATGGTGGGCGGCGATCTCGGCCGACTCGACCCGGGTGAGGTCGCGCACCCCGAGACTGTGGGCGTCGATCCGGTGATCGATGCCGCGGATCCAGACCGGACGGTCGCACAGGTCCCGGGCCCGGTCGCCAGCGGCGAGGATCATCACCGCTCCCCCATCGGCCGAGGCGGGAAGGTCGGAGGGCCGCAGAGGATCGACCGAGAACGGTTCGGCGAGGATGTCGTCGACCGACTTGGGCGAACAGCGAACCGCGTTGGGGTTGGCGGCGGCATGTTCACGGCTCCGTGAGGCGATCTCGGCGAGATGCCGCTCGTCGACCTTCCCCGAGTCGAGCAGCAGCCGGGCCCGCAGCGCCTCGATGGCGAACGCGTCGGGCCAGAGCGGGGCCACGTAGTAGGGGTCCATCTGGGTGGCGAGGACATCGCGCAACGAACCCCTCGAAGACCGTCCGTAGGAGTAGACGAATGCCGTGTCGATGTCGCCGATCTGCAGCTTCACCCAGGCTTCGTAGAGCGCCCACGCACCATCCATCTCGACGTGGCTCTCGCTGATCGGAGGGACCGGGCCGGTGCCGTCGATCGTCATCACGAACGAGAAGGCCTGGCCGGCGAGAAAGTCCGACGATCCCGAACAAGTGAAGCCGATGTCCTGCTGGCTGAGCCCGACCGACTTCTTGACCTGATCCATGAGCGGGACCATCAGCTCGACTTCGGACTCGTCGGCGATCTCCGCTTCTTGTCGCTGGGCGAACCCGACCACGGCCACGTCTCTCACGACTCGGCCTCCTCGTCTGTGGAGGTCTTGCCGGGTGTGGTCTCGTCGACGCGACCGACCAGTTCGTAGTTGTCGATCACCACGTCGGGCTCGCCGGTGGGGACCCACGACAAGATGTTGGTGGCCGACATCTCGAGCTCGTCGTCGGGCTTCCACAGGGCCTTCACCCGAAGCCCAATGGTGACATCGTCGGCCTCGATTCCGGTGACCAGACCCATGAACCCGACCGACGCTCCGTCGAGCACGATCCACGCGCTGCAGTAGGGAGGATGCAGATCGTCGCGGCCGTGGATGGGCACCCGAGTGATGTTGAAGGACTCGACGTAGCCGGTGTCAGCGAGCTCGACCATCTCGGAGGTCGGCATTCCGGCGATCGGGCTCACACCTCGGGGCGGCACGAACACCTGACCGCTGACCGGGCATTTGTCGCCGAGGATCCGCTTGTCCTTCATGGCTCTCAGATAGGCCGACAATCCACGACCCGGCGTGTAGCTGTACTCGATTCGGATCGGGGTGCGGACGCTCTGCACCGGCTCGGCCGCCGACACCACCTCGACTCCGTCGCCCGACACCGGAGTGCGCTCCGATCCGGCCGGGGCTGACTCCGGTGCGAACCCGGCGATATCGCTGATGTGACCGACCCGTTCGTCGCGCCACACGATCTCGACCCGCATCCCGGTGTGGATCTCGGACGGATCGTCGACGAGTACTCCGTGCAGGATGGTCGTGTCGGCTCCATCGAGACGAACCATGGCCCAGGCGAATGGCCGGTCGAAGGGCTGCTGGGGCCGGGGCGCACCGTTCCAACTCCACGTGACGATCTCACCGGCCTGTCCGATCTCGACCATCTCCGACAGCGCCGCCGAATCGGCGGGGTCGTATTCGAGCGGCGGACACATCACCGAGCCGTCACTTCGCTTCACCCCGAGAACGACACCCTCACGCAAGCCGGTGAGGAACGCCCCCACGACCGGACCGGTGGTGCGGGTGAACGGATACTCGAGAACCAGCGGCGCTTCGAGAACTTCGTCCGACATCAGTTCCTCCCCGCACACAGCATCGCGGCCGCGTCCTCCAGTTCGCCAACCGCCTGCTCGAACGGCATCCAGCCGTTCTTCCAGCCGATGAGCGCCGAGAACCAGACGTGTTCGAGAGCACGAATGATCCGCCGCCGGTCGTCGGCTGGAAAATCGCCAGCGAAGGCTGTCTGGAGCACGGCTTCGAACGTCTCGTGCATCTCCTCCTGGCAAGCGGCGACTTCCTCGCCCTCGGCCACCAAGCCCGATATCAGGGCGGAGCTGATGTTCTGATTGGAGGCCATCGCACCGGTGATGCGTTGGAGCAGGTCGAGCACACGGTCAAGCGTGGCGGGGCCGACCGCAGGCGTCTTGGCCACCGACTTCTCGAGACCACCGAGCAGTTCGATCATCGAAGCGGCCAGCAGATGGTCCTTGGAGGAGAAGTAGTGGTAGACGGTTCCGAGGGCGACATCGGCGCTGCTCGCCACATCTCGCATTTGCACGCCTTCGTAACCGCCCTCGGCCGCGAGGTCGAGCGCAGCCGCGATCACACCACTGCGACGCTTGGCCTGTTTGTCGGTCAATCGGGCGGTGTCCGGCACGGCCGGATGGTAACCCGGACCGCTGTCGCGACATGAAAGCTGATCGCGCGCACCACTTGACATCACGATGTCACACCCCATTCCTAGAGTCATACACATGTTCGTAGAGGTCGTTGATCGGGTTGCCGGGGAGGTTGTCAAGTTGTCGCCCGAGGGCGCGTCCCGTCGTGCATTGGTCGACACTGTCGCGGCGCTGAGCCGGCTGCGGGGTGCTCTCGACATGGCCGATTCCCGGTTCGCAGCCGCTATCGACGGGCTCGACGACCACGGCCTCGATGCTGCCGGCGTGGTCCGAAGCGTCACCCATTGCAGTAGCCGTGAGGCCAAGAGGCGCTCTCGCCGCGCTACTGCCGTGGCCGCGATGCCCAATGTGGCCGAGGGTCTGGCTTCGGGGGCGATCCCGGCCGAGACGGTCGACGATCTGGCCCGTGCCGCCACCCTGATCTCCGCCGACGCGGTCGACACCGACCAGAAGCTGCTCGGGTTGTGCGGGTCGCGTCCGGCGGATCTCGCGGCGCGCGAGATCCGCGACTGGATTCGCCGTCACCAACGCACCGACGATGCCGAGCGGCAGCTCGAACGCCAGCGCAAGGCCCGTCGTGCGTCGTGGTTCACCAACCCCGATGGCATGTTGGTGTGCAACCTCGAGTTCGACCCCGTCACCGGGGCCGGAGCGCTGGCCCGACTCGACGCCGAGACCGACTCCCTGTGGCGCTCCGATGGCGGCCGCGACGGACGCCCCGACGAGATCCGCACCGCGGCACAACGTCGGGCCGACGCTGTGGCCCGGCTTCTCGGGGCCGCCAGTCCCCACCAGCCCGACAACACTGACGACGCCCCTCACACCGGTCGTGTCTCCACCACGGTGGTCGTGGTTGCCGACATCGGTGTCATCGACGGCACCGACCCCAACGCACGATGCGAGATCCTCGACACCGGCCCCATTCCTGCCAGCGTGCTCACTCAACTACCAGCCGACACCACTTGGCATGGAGCGCTGTTCGATGGGCCCGGCCGGCCGTTGTGGCTCGGCCGAGGCCGACGTCTCGCCAACAACGATCAGCGTCTGGTGGCAGCAGTGCGCGATCGGGGATGCATCAACTGCAACGCACCGGTGCAGCGCTGCCACACTCACCACATCCACGAATGGCAGGACGGGGGCGCCACAGATATCGACACCATGGCCCTTCTCTGCCCGCGATGTCACACGCTGCTCCACGACGGCCACATTCGCCTTCACCGACAATCCGACGGCACCTGGATCGCCAAACCCACCGAAACGGGAGCGGCTTCCGCCGGCTCGGCGAAGGTCAAGCGAAGATCTGAGCGACGCGGTCCTTGGCCTTCTGATCACCGAGAGGACGCCCGATGATGGCCTTGTCATCGGTGACGATGATCGGGCGCTGAATCAATCTCGGGTAACGCAGAAGGACCTCGACCACGGCGTCCGGATTGCCCACGTAATCGTCCGCATCGAGCTCGAGCTTCTTGAACTGCGCGTCCTTGCGGACCAGATTCTCGACCGGGTCCTCGAGCTTGGCGATGATGTCCCTGAGCGCGTCCTCGTCGGGATTGGTCTTCATGTAGAGAACGGTTTCGAAATCGATTCCTAGATCCGTGGCGACCGTCACGGCGTTCTGGGAAGAGTTTCAATGGGGTTTGTGGAATATCTGGATCGTGCTCACGGCCAGGGCTGCTCCTTGTAGAGGTCACGTAGTTCGTACTTGAGGATCTTCATTGTGGCGTTACGAGGCAACGGTCCGTCGTGAATCTCCAATTGTTCCGGAGTCTTCTGACGCATCAGTCCGGCATCGGTGCAGGATCTGGCCATCTCATCGAAGGTGAGTGGCGCCTCGCCGGGGGCTGTCTCGATCACCGCGCAGACACGCTCTCCGCGTTCTCGATCGGGAAGGCCGATCACCGCGGCGTTCTCGACTTTGGGGTGGGCGTAGAGAACATCCTCGATCTCCTTGGCCGAAATGTTCTCGCCCTTGCGGATGATGATGTCCTTCACCCGGCCGGTGAGAGTCACATGACCATCGGCATGACACACAGCCAGATCGCCGGTCCGGAACCGGCCCTCGCTGTCGAACGCATCGGCCTCGAGCGCCGGGTCGGTGTAGCCCTTGAACAGCATCGGCCCGCTCACCCGCACCTCGCCCTCCTCGCCCGGAGCCGCAACCAAACCATCGGACTTCACGATCACGACTTCGCAACCCTCGATGGGGGCGCCTTCGGTGTTAGCAAGCTGCTGGTCAGAGTCGGTTGGCGACCCCTGGCAAATCATCGGACACTCGGTCATGCCATAGCCGTGGGCGATCGGCACACCCATCTTCTCGAGCACGTCGTAGTAGATCTCCGGGGGCTTCGGAGCTCCGCCGCCGGCCATCGCCCGCAGATGGGGCAGCGACGCCCCTTCCGTCTTTTGATCTTCGGCCAGATACATCTGATAGAAGGCGGTGGATCCGCCGATGATCGTCGCCCCGTGCCGAGCGAAGGCCTCCATCGCCGACGCGGGAGCGAACTTCTCTATGAGAACCGCCGGGAAGCCGGCGACCAGCATCATGACGATGTAGTCGGGTCCACCGATGTGGGAGTAGGGAAACGCGATCGTGCCGACGTCGTCGGGACCGGCGCCGAGGGCCTTGGCCAGGCCGACACCGGCCGCGATGAGCGTCTGATCGGTGTGCTTCACACCCTTGGGGTCAGACGTGGTGCCCGACGTGTAGTAGAGCCAGCGCACCGGCGAGTCCTGGCCGGGCGGCACGGATGTTGGTGCCGACGGCAGTGTCGCCGGATCACCTTCGGGTAGATCGTCGTAGCCGATCAGAATGGTTGGCTGCGGATCGAGCCCGGCCGTCACCTCCTCCACCATCGCCCGGTAGTCGAAGCCATTCCACTCCCCCGGCACGATCACGAACTCGGCACCGGTCTGACGGATGCAGAACCCGACCTCACGATGCCGGTAGATGTGAATGATCGGATTCTGTACCGCACCGAGTCTCGAAAGAGCGAAGCTGACGACAAGCGTCTCGATACGGGTCGGTAGTTCCCAGGTGACCGCGGTGCCCTCCCCGACTCCGAGGTCGTGCAGGCCGGCTGCCACCCTTTCGACCTGGTCCTTGAACTGGCGACAGGTCAACACGCGATCGGTGTCGTCGATCAACAGCGGCAGGTCCGGCGAGGCCGCAACTCGCCGCTCCAGCAGTTCCCAGAACGTGGAGGCATCGGTAATGGGCCCGGGGTCGGCAGCTGGCCCGGCATTGGCGATCGGCCCGAGGTCAGGCGTCTGTTGTGTCATGTCGACCCTCCCAATGGATACCGGCATCTCTCTCGGACGGATCTCCGCGGTGGGGCTCCGTCCTCGTTGCCGGCCGACAGTAGACGGTTGACTCGGACGGGGCACGACTGCCACTCCTCTGCTGTCGCCGCTGCCACTCCTCTACCGCCGCCGCCACTCCTCTTCTGCCACCGCTGCCGATACCGGGGCTGCCCCCACAACCGGACGAGTGGCGCAGGACGGGGGCTGGGGCCACACTCTTGTATGGGTATCTACCGCCGCCAGGTACTTCCTCGAGTCATCGACCGACTGCTGTCGACCGGGGAAGTCATGAAGTACCGCTCGCAGACCGTCGTGGGACTGCACGGGAAGGTCGTCGAGATCGGATTCGGATCCGGGCTCAATGTCGACCTGTATCCGTCCGAGGTGAAGACGGTCTATGCAGTCGACCCCGCCACTGTCGGCCAGAAGCTGGCCGCTGATCGGGTTGCCGACACCCATGTCGATGTGCAGTACGTCGGGCTCGACGGCCAGTCCCTGCCACTCGACGACGAATCGTGTGATGCCGCACTGTCGACCTACACGTTGTGCACAATCCCCGACGTGCAACTGGCGCTCAGCG
This sequence comes from Acidimicrobiales bacterium, assembly GCA_029263235.1. Lineage (GTDB taxonomy): Bacteria > Actinomycetota > Acidimicrobiia > Acidimicrobiales > Aldehydirespiratoraceae > SZUA-87. The sequence goes on along the minus strand of JAJCXW010000118.1, from coordinate 24,421 downwards.
AAGTCATGCGGGTCCTCAAGCCCGGAGGGAGATTCCACGTGCTCGAGCACGGTCTTGCCCACGAGCACGGAGTGTCCAAGTGGCAGAGTCGGCTCACCCCGATCCAGAAGCGAATCGGTGACGGCTGCCACCTCAACCGTGATCACCGATCGTTGCTCGGCGAGGCCGGGTTCGAGATCGAGTCACTCGACGAGTGGTACGCCAAGGGACCGAAGGCGCTCTCCTGGCTCTACCGCGGAATAGTCGTCAAACCGGCCTGACCCGGAGCTTCTCGGTTCATTCCCGAAGCCTCGCACTCGCGCCGGAGCGTTTCAGACCAGCCGGGGCTTCTCAGACTAGAGAGCGTCGGCTCCGAGTTCGCCGGTGCGGATGCGGGCGATCGTCTCGATCGGGGTGACCCAGACCTTGCCGTCGCCGATCTTGTCGGTGCGAGCCGAATCCAGGATCGCTTCCATGATCGCCTGGGCCTGATCGTCCTCGACCATGACTTCGATTCGGGTCTTGGGTGTGAACGTGACGCGATACTCGGTGCCGCGGTAGGTCTCGCTGTGGCCGCCCTGTCGGCCGAATCCTTGGACTTCCGACACGGTCATGCCTTGCACGCCCACATCAGCGAGGGCCGTCTTCACGTCCTCGAGCTTGAACGGCTTGATTACGGCAGTGACGAGTTTCATCGGTACCTCCGGCGCAAGGCAGGTGATCGTTTCGGGGCACGGTAGCGCAACACAGCCGCTGAGGGTGTCATCGATACCCACTACGCGTCACCGACACGCGATGAGGCCCGCCGAGAGATCCCGGCGGACCCCGTCGATCCCTGGAGGGAGGGTCGAGTTATTGACACGGCCAGAGCTGACCAGAACTGACCAGGACTGATGTGGCGGCCTCGACTGATGAGACCTGGGCAGAAGACGGTTGGTTACACCTTCGGCTGCATCTGGCTGGATCTGGTCTGACCTGGGCTGACCTGGGCTGGATGGAACCTCGTCGTCCTGCCTGGAATACCGTGGCAGTCCTGATGGCTGACGCGACCCCAACCGCAGATCGGACTCTGGACTCCGCTCCCGGGTCAGATTCAGATTCACGTCCGGGCTCGGCACCGGACATCTGGAGAGAGTCGGCGCGTGATCTGCCGGTCATTGGCCGGCCTGATGTGCTGGTGGTGGGCGCCGGATCCGCCGGGGTGACCGCGGCGTTGGCAAGCGCCCGACGCGGGGCCGATACCTGGCTGATCGAGAAGCTGAGCCACGTCGGCGGCCTGGCAGGGTTCGGCTTGATCAACCTGCTGCTCACTCTCGACGACGGCGAGGGTGAGCAGGTGGTGGCCGGGATATGTCAGGAGTTCGTCGACCGACTCGACTCCCAAGGGGCCGCTCAACACCCCCAACGTGGCGACTGGGGAAGTACCGATCCTCGCCAGATCGAACAGTGGCGCAAATGGGGACTGATCTGGGGGGCGCCACCCGAAGCGGTCCGCTACTCCGTTGCGTTCGAACCCGAGTCGTTCATCAATGTCGCCTACGACCTGCTCGAATCCGCCGGGGTGCGACTACGACTCCACACCGGCTGTGCCGCCACCAGCTCCGTCGACGGACGCATCGACACCGTGATCGTGGAATCGAAAGCCGGCCGAGAAGCGATCCAGCCGTCGGTGATCATCGACACCACCGGCGACGGCGATGTGTTCACCCACGCCGGGGCCGACGCCGAGGCGGTGACCGTGTACCCCTACCAGTGGTTCAGGATGGGTGGTGTCGGTGATCTCGGTATCGACGACAACTCCGACGTGGGCAAGACCTACTTCCGAACGACCAACGCCGGCCGGGTGTTGGTGCCGTGGGGTGGGCCCGGGTTTGCTGCGTCGAGAGTCAACCCTCTCGATCCCGACGATCTCACCCGGGCCGAGATCGAATGTCGACGGGCGGTGATGGCCGAGGTCGCCCGGATCCAGCAGCACGCTCCCGGTTTCTCCGAGTCGTGGCTCGACGACATATCCAAGCAGATGGGCATCACCGAGTCGCGGCGGCTGGTCGGTGACTACGTGCTGCAAAAGGACGACGAGAATCGGGCATTCGGCGACTCGATCGCCCGCACCGGGCACTGGACCAAACGCGGGGTGGTCTACGACATCCCCTACCGTTGTCTGACCAACCCGGTGGTCGACAATCTCCTCACGGCCGGCCGATGCATCTCCACCAGCCGGTTCGTGCATCAGGCCACCAAGGAGATCCCGGCGGCGATGGCCACCGGCGAGGCTTCAGGAGCGGCGGCAGTGGCTGCTCTCGATAGAGGCGGACAGGTTCGCGATGTCGATGTCGCCGCCCTGCGACGCGACCTCGCCGCATCAGGAGCGATGGTCGCTGGAGACGACCATCTGAAGACCTGATTTGGACCGCAGGACTCTTCGCCGGATCCCGGCCAAATTGGTTCCGAGTCAGGTAGGGATATCGCGGAACGGGATGCCTTTGTCGAGTCTCGGCTCACGGGGCATTCCGAGCACGTTGTCGCCGACGATATTGCGTTGCACCTGCTCGGTTCCGCCGCCGATGCGAGAAGCCCACTGCATGAGAAACGCGTAGTTCTGCCAGAACCCGTTCATCTCGGCGTCGGTGTCGTAGAGCATGCCCTTGGCTCCCATAATCGTCATCACGAGATCTCCCTGGAGAGCCAGCCGTCGCGAAGCCGCCAACTTCAGGATCGAACTTTCGGGCCCCGGGGCCTCCCCGCGGGACGCCGCGGTGCGCACGCGATAGCCGAGAAATCGGATCGTCTCACCGATCGAGTGGAGCCGAGCGAGATCCTGCCTGATGGTCGGGTCGTTCAGCACCCCGAAACGCCGGGCCAATGCCGCCACATCGGAGACCCCGGCCCGGACATTCGAGGCGATGCCCTCACGTTCGTTGGAGAGGGTGGTGAGAATCGGACCCCAACCCTTGTCGACCTCCCCCACCACGTTGGCCATGGGAAGCCGCACATCGTCGAGGAAGACCTCGCTGAACTCGGCCCGGCCGGTCATCTGTTTGAGCGGCCGAATGTCGATCCCGGGTGTGGTCATGTCGACCAGGAGGTAGGTGATCCCTCGGTGCTTGGGCACGTCGGCGTTGGTCCTCACCAGCAGCATTCCGTAGACGGCATCGGTGGCGTTGGAGGTCCACACCTTCTGGCCGTTGACGACCATTTCGTCACCGTCGACCACCCCCGTTGTGCGCAACCCGGCCAGGTCCGAACCGGCCTCGGGCTCGGAGAAGAGCTGACACCACACGTGTTCGCCGGTGAGCATCGGGGTGAGGAAGCGCTGCTTCTGGTCTTCGGTACCGTGGGCGATGATCGTCGGTCCGGCCATACCGATCGACTGGGCGAACAGTCCGGTCGCCACATCGAAACGAGCCTCCTCCTCACGGAAGATCCCGTTGAAGTGACTCGACTGGCCCTGACCACCGAACTCCGCCGGCCAGGTCAGTCCGGCCCAACCCGCATCAAACTTGAGTCGCTGCCATTGCTTGCACGTCTCGACATGGTCCTGATGCTTGTCTTCTCCTGAAGCGTGAGCCCAGGGGCTGTTGCTCCAGTCGACAACCCGCGGACGCTTTTCGGCGTGGGCGTGCAGAAACTCGAAGCACCGGGTCCGCCACTGGCTCTCTTGCGGGGTGTCGTCGAAGTCCATGGTCAACGGCGCCTAGGTACCGAACACCGGGGCCGGGTCTGGCGCGGCGTCGAGCGATTCGTGGACCAGTCGACCGGCCTCATCGACGGTCATTCGTCGTTCACCGACCGAAGCAACCGGGCCGTGCTGCCAGCCGTCACAGACGTTGAGTTGACCACCGGTGCACTCGAAGACCCGGCCGGTGATGTCGCACTCTTGACTTCCCAGCCAGACCACGAGCGGCGAGACGTTGTCCGGCGACTTCTCGTCCCACCCGTCGGGAGGCTCGGAGTCGTAGAAGACCCCGGCGGTCATGCGGGTGCGGGCGTCGGGGGCAACGGCATTGACCGCCACGCCGTAGCGGCCCCACTCGGCGGCCTGCTGGACGGTGAGCAGCGCGATCGCCGCCTTGGCGCTCGCATAGTTTCCTTGGCCGATCGACCCCATCAACCCGGCTCCCGACGACGTGTTGACGAGCCGGGCGTCGACGTTCTCTCCGGCTTTGGCTCGCTCCCGCCAGTGCTCGATGGCATGGCGGGCCGGCGCGAAATGGCCCTTGAGATGCACGCGGGTGACCGAGTCCCATTCGTCCTCCGACATGCCGGCCAGCATCCGATCCCGGAGGAACCCGGCGTTGCACACGAGCGTGTCGAGTCGGCCCCACGTGTCGATCGCCTGAGCGATCATCGCCCGCGACTGATCCCAATCGGCGACGTCGGCCGCGTTGGATACAGCCTCACCACCCAACGCCAGAATCTCGGCAACGACCTCATTGGCGGCATCGCTGGTTCCGCCGGAGCCATCCCGTTCGACCCCGAGATCGTTCACCACGACTCGGGCCCCTTGAGCGGCGAAGGCCACCGCGTGGGCCCGTCCGAGTCCGCGGGCCGCGCCGCTGATGATGACCACGCGACCATCGTTCGAACCCATCGAGCACACCTCGCCATCAAGTGACAGAGACCCGTCGGCAGCCGTTCAGAGCAGGCGGCCGATCCAGAGCGACCGAGTAGAACACATCGGCACGGTTGGCAACAAACTTCCGCTCAGCGGCGAGTACGAACAGCCAGCGCCGAATTGTTGATGTTGGAGGAATCAAGATCGACCACACCGTGGATCGACTCCGCCGGCCAATTGACCGCCACCGTCACGATCCCCTTGGGTGGGAGCGGCCACACCCACCAGTCGGCCGAATCCGACCTTTGAACCGGGACACGCCGGTCCATGGTTTCCTCCACTTCTCGGCGGGTGCCGAGAAGCGTGAGGACCCCGTCGGTTGGACAGTCGCGTCGGAAGCGTCTCGACGGTTCCCGGTTCGTCAGCAACGACCCGTCGCCGTAGGCGAGGTCGAGCGACACCACATCGGGTGAGATCTCGTGTCGCGCCCCCAGGCCCGGAACGAGTTCCTCTCCTGGCTCCCACCGTGGGGGGAGCAGCCAATTGTCGGTCGAGGTGATCTTCAGGGTGAACCCGAAGCCCTCCTCGCCGGCGACCACACCGTTGAGCGTCAGTTCCGCCGAGTTGCTCGACGCCAACACGACGGTCGGTCCGCTGTCGACATCCACCCGAGCGACCTGCGAGTCGCTCTTGGGACCCCACCACCCGTTGTAGTTCTCGACGCGGCGATCGAGGGTCCCGATGAGCCGCTCCACTTCCTCACTCGTGAGGCGGGCCGCACCGAGTTCGGCCAAGCGGCGTACCTCGCCGGGCCTGACCCCGAGGCTCCGCAGCACCGATGATGCTCCGGATCGTGGATCGGACAGAGTTCCGAGCAGCACATCGAACGGACTCAGAGCGGTTCCAGTGAGGGGGCGAACGTAGAGGGCGAGCTCGGCACGTACCGACAACGGCCGCTCGGCTGCCGACTGGTCGGTCGGGGTGCACCACTGCTGGCGAAGAGTCGCCACGGCTCGCTCCACACGGGTCTTGTCGAGCACGAAGAGATCGGTGAGGTTGGACATCTCGGAGTCGGATGTGGCGACCAACCCAAATAGCAGGTGCTCGGTTCCGCACCTCTCGTCGCCCATCGCTGCGGCCATGCCCAGGGCAACGTCCAGAGCCAACCGAGCGCGTGCCTCCAACTCGAATTCGCTCATACCCAAGAATTTACCGAGAGATCGACCGCCATTACTTGAGCCATTCGGCTCAGAATTAGCCGTTCAGGGCCACAAAGTCCGCCACTTCGGCGCCGGTCACCTCGAGGAGTCGGTGGGGTTGAATCGGAAAGCAGGCGTCGGGGGCGCCAGCGGCGCCATAAACCAATTCGTGGGTGAGAAGAGATGGGTCGAGGTATGTGGTCAGGTTGGATGGGTGACCAAACGGAGGGGTCCCCCCGATCGAGTAGCCGGTGGCATCCCGCGCCTTCACCGCATCGGCCATCTTCACCGGGCAGCCGACCAGCTCTCCGAGCCGGTCGAGATCGACTCGGTTGTGTCCGGCGGTGAGAGCCAGCAGCACTTCGTCTCCAGCCACGAGCACCAACGACTTGACTATCTGGGAGACATCACACGGGATCGCCGCCGCGGCCTCGGCAGCGGTGCGGGTCCCCTGCGGGTAGTGGACTGGCTCCACGACCACGTCGACCGCCTGGGCCGCCCGTTTGAACCGATCAAGTCCGCTCTCAGATGCCATGCCCTCTCGACCCTCCTGTTGATCATGCAGCTGGCGACCGTGATGATCACCGCTGACGCGGCACAATACCGGGGTGCGAATCTGGGCAGGGGATCACGAATCCGACTCCACACGGGGATTCACCAAGTGCGACTGATCGAGCTGAGAGGGTTTCTGGCGTTCTCGCTGGTCGTCGGCGCGATCGCCTTGGCGTGGACCACGATCGAAAACTGGCAGACGACCGATGCCGTGGCTGTCGTCGCGACCACCACTTCCACTACGACCACCACCGAAGCCCCGACCACGACTACACCGCGGCAAGCAATCGATGCCATTTGCCAGCGAAGCGCTCAGTTCGCGGCGGTCAGCTCAGCTCTGCCCGACGACTCCGGCCCGGGTCCGACCGCCCAACTGGCCGCCTCCTACTGGAGCGACATTCACGAGCTCGCCTCCTTGGAACTCCAGACCGAGGTCGTGGCGGTCATCGACTACTACGACGCGTACCTTGAGCTGGCTCAACCGTTCGGTTTCGATGCCGCCAAGATCATCGTCGAGGGCGACAAGGAACGGTTCCAACAGCTGATCACCCGGCCGGCGCCGGGCCTCGAAACCGCTCGGGCGGCGATCACCGAAGCATGCGAGGTTGAGGTTCCCGATCAGCCCTCCATGAGTGCGTCGTCGTTCACCAGACTCGAGAACAGACTTCTCTTTCCCGACGACGAGCCCTAGCCGCGGCCGCAGATCATCCACGAGCCGCCCGGTCGTCAGAGATTCAGTTGTCGGTCTTCTGGAAGCATCCCGGCCAGACCCACCACATCCGGCGGCGAAGGCTCCAGGAACAAGAACCCCTGCATCCGGTCGATCCCGAGTCGCACGAGATGGTCGCGCTGTTGCTCGGTCTCGACTCCCTGGGCGACCACCTCTATGCCCACCGATCGGGCCAGCGACACCGTCGACTCGACCACGGCTTGGGAGAACTCGTCGTGCTGGAGCGTGGCGGTGATCGACCGGTCGATCTTCACCACATCGACATGAGTGATGCTCTTGACCTTCGATACAGAACCTTCGATGTTGCCGAAGTCGTCGACAACGATCCGGCATCCCATGTCTGACAGCCGCTGTATGACCTGAGTGCTGTCCTCCGCCCGTCTGAGAAGGAGGTCCTCGCGGATCTCGAGATCGAGTTGCTCTGGTTCGATTCCGGCCCACATCACGATCTCGGCCACGCGGTCCGGGAACGACGGGTCGACGAGTTGGCGTTCGGCGAGGTTGACCGCCACCGACACGCTCTGCCCATCGACGGCAAGGTGATTCCAGACGGAGATCTGAGCAGCGACATCACGCAGCACCACCTCACCCAGCCGGGCCACGAGACCGGCCTCCTCGGCCACGGCCAGGAATCGATCGGGCCCGATCACCCCTTGGGTGGGGTGCTGCCATCGGATCAGCCCCTCGAAGCCGACGGTTGCGTTCTTCGAAGCCGAGACAATCGGCTGGTAGTAGACCTGGAACTGTCCGGATGCGAGAGCTGGCACCAGTTCCCGTTCGACCTCGCGTCGATCGTTGATCTCACGGCGCTGGTTGTCGTCGAACACGAAGATCCCCGAGCCGCTTCGCTTGGCGCGGTACATGGCCTGATCGGCGTGGGTGAGAAGATCGTCGGCCAGCGCCGGATGTCTCCTCGACGCCACGGCCACCCCGATGCTCGGGACGATGTTGACCTCTCCATCGGTGAGGGCGATCGGCGTCTCGAACACCATTCTCAAGTGTTCGGCCACTGTCCGGACCGCCCGATCGTTGTTCAGTCCCACACTCACGACCACGAATTCGTCGCCACCGACTCGGGCGACCACGTCACCGGCCCTCACCGACGCGCTGAGGCGCAGCGCGAATCGTCGCAGCAACTCGTCTCCCGCCTTGTGGCCCATGCTGTCGTTCACGGCCTTGAATCCATCGAGGTCGAGGAACAACACCCCCACGACCGCATCGCGCCGGTAGGCGTCGGAGAGGGCGGCTTCGAGCCGACGAGAGAGCTCTGAGCGCGTCGGTAGGCCCGTGAGTTCGTCGTGGATCGCCCGGTGCTCGATGGCCCGGACATGGGCGTAGTTGATCAGAACCACCCGCTGCTGGAGTCGGGCGACGAGGGTCATGGTGGCGGTGACCATCACCCCGGTTACGAGAACGTATGCCCCAGCCTGGCTTCCGAGCGTCAGACGGTTTCGCAGGAACACCCACAGAATCACCGTCGATACCAGTCCGACCAACTCCACCACGCCGGGTTGCGCGATGAACTCAAGCCTTGATGGTCTGTCGATCGGCGAGATCTGATCGGATGATCGCTTCATCACGAGAGTCATCGGTACGTTGCTGTCCGTCGTTTTAGTTCTCAGCGAAGTTCGGGCCGTTCGGCTCACCAATCAGCACCAAACAGCAGATCAGACGGCCTATCAAACGGCGCGAACTGCCAAATACCCGAAGACCCCGAGGGTTTCGAGGTGTGGCACCATCTCGACATGGCCTCCCCTTCTGAGAGCCGGTTCTCTCGCCGAGGCCGGTCTAACCGAACCTCGGTTGGCGTCGCGTCCTCCCCGGCCACGTCCTCCCCGGCCTCGTCTGCTCTGGCCACGTCCGCTCTGGCCACGTCCGCTCTGGCCTCGCCTAGTGGGGTTAGGCCTTCCCGGGTCACGTCTCCTCGGCCTTGGACTTCCTTGGTTGTCCTGCTCGCGCTATTGGCAGCGAGTTGTGGCTCCGGTGGGTCCGATGCCATTGGCCAGTTCGGCAACACCGACGGGCCGTCCACCTCCGTCCAGCCGTCGGCGTCATCATTGTCGTCATCGTCGTCATCGACCGTTTCTGCCTCGTCAGTGTCGGGGTCGGACGACCGTGTCAGTCCGTGGCCCAATGATCCTGCTGATGGGGACGGTGTCGCGTCGTGGACCATCGAGGTTCTCGACTCCACCCCCCACGACCCATCGTCGTATCTGCAAGGGCTCGAACTCGCCGACGATGTGCTCTACGAGAGCGCCGGTCTTTACGGCGAATCGTCGATCCGGATCGTTGATCCGTCGTCGGGCGAGGTGCTCACCGAGGTCGAACTCGACGGGCAACTCTTCGGCGAAGGCCTCACCGTGGTCGGAGACGAACTGCTGCAGATCACCTGGCGGGAAGGCCGGGCCCTGCGCTGGGATCGGGCGTCGCTCGAGCCCCTCGGTGAATGGTCCTACGAAGGCGAGGGATGGGGAATCTGTCTCGCCGACACGCATCTGCTGATGAGCGACGGAACCGACCAACTCACTTGGCGCAACCCCACGGATTTCTCGGTGATCAAGACGGTTGACGTGACCGTCGACGGCGACTCGATCGATGCGATCAACGAACTCGAATGCATCGATGGCCTCGTGATGGCGAACATCTACACGACCACCGACTTGATCGTCATCGACCCGGAATCAGGCCGGACCCTCGCCGTCGTCGACGCCTCGGAGTTGCTCGACCGTGTTGCCGGTCGCATCGGCAACGACTCGGGCAACGTGCTCAACGGAATCGCCGATCTCGGCGACGGCACCCTGCTGCTGGGCGGCAAGAGATGGCCGGAAATGTTCACCGTGAGGCTGATCCCGAGCTGACAGGGCAACTCCGACCTGGCGACACCGACATGGCCAGCCGACGTGGCGACACCGACATGACCGTGCGTGTCGGACCTCTGCCGTACGATTCCTCCATCAACTCTCCGCGTGACTTCCCCACCTACGGACTCGACATCGAGACCGACACTTCGATCAATGGCCTCGACCCTGAGGTCGCACCGATCGTGGCGGTGGCGCTCACGGGCGAGGGCCTGGAGGAGGTTCTCGATGGCGAGTCCGTTGGTGGAGAGTCAGCGATCCTCCGACGTCTCGACGATCTGATTTCCTCGCTGAGTCCCGGGGCGCTCATCACATGGAACGGCACCCGATTCGATCTTCCGTTCATCGCCCGACGCGCCGAGATGCTCGGAATCGAGCTCGGGTTGCGCCACCCCCGTGGTCGCGCCACCTGGTTTCGCCAGGCCCACATCGACGGCTACCTGCTGTTTCGTGCCGATGTCGGCGACTCCGTCCACCTGTCGTGCGGGCTGAAGCCTCTGGCGAAGTTCGTGGGGCTACCTGTGATCGAGGTCGACCGCCGTCGTATCCACGAGTTGTCGACAGCCGAGTGCCGGGCCTATGTGGCGAGCGATGCCCATCTGGCTCGGGCGCTGGTCGAGCGGCGTTGGGCCACGGCCCGGCTCACTCTCGGCTCGGCCGAGGTTCAGCAGTTGGTTAGGGCCGGCTGATCACTTCGTAGCCAGCCACGTCGTGGTGCGGGGTGTCGAGATAGACCTTGGCTTCGGGGGCTCCGGCGAACTTGCCGTGGCTCCATCTGATCTCGACGTGGCCTTCGACGATGCGGGCCTGCGAGAGCTGCTGGTCGATCAGGTCGGCCCGCCATCGCACGGTGGGCTGACCTGCTGGTTCGCCCCATAGATCAACCGACTTGACCCGATATCGGGTACGAAAGTCCCACGGGGTGGTGACCCGATATCGGAGCGGATCTCCCCGCATATCGGCGCCCAACACAAAGTAGGGGGATGCCTGCAGGCGCAGCAGTCTCCACAGAAGCTCTTCTCGGAGGCTCTTGGTCGATGTGGCGGCCAGAAGCCGGTCGGCGCTGGCTCGCGCGATGTCGTAGGCAACGAGTTCCCAGTGTGGCCTCAGCTCGGTGGGCCAGCGGCGAGGCAGCGATTTCTGCAGAAACTTACGATGGGTGGGCTCGAGATCGGCGACCTTCTCGGGAAGGACTCGCGGCCCGACCAACTGTCGGACTTCGTCGTAGAACGACTGATAGGAACGCGGCGCGGCCTCCACGAACCAGTCGCTGTAGTTCTTGGAGCGGTCGGCGAGGGCCCCGGCGAAGAGGTGCCAGGGCGAGGAGTTGTGAAGAATGTTGGAGCCGTACTTGCAGCTGATCAGGTAGACGTGATCGACCCGGAGATCGGCTGGTATCTGTTCGTAGGCCGGGGGCCGATGTGGGCCTTTCCACTCCACAATCCAGGGGGGTCTACCGCGCAGGGCCTCCTCGGCCCGGGCGAACGCCACCCCGTTGGCGAACGCCGTCTCGAACACCTCGGAGTGAAGACCTGCGGCGAATGCCACGTCGAGCCGGTCGTAGACGGAATCGTCGACATTGGTGATGTATCGGGGACGGGCAGCCAGCGCCCGGGGAAGGTCGCGAAACCCGAACAAGCCCAACCCGGTGACGATCTCGGAGATTTCGGTGCGGATGGCTGCCATCGAGTCTTCCCGACGTCAGAACAGCGAGTCGGGTTCTTGAGCCACCAGAAACTTGAGATCTCCACAGTCGCGACCAGTGGACGCGTAGTGGGCCAGGCGCTCTTGGCCGGCGTCGCTGAGCACCTCGACCGCATCGTGAATCAGTCCGGCATCTCGGGCGGTTCTTAAAGCGCGAAGCCCGACTCCAGCCGTGGGCAGAGCAGTGGTGAGCAGAACGAATGGAACGAAATCGTCGGCCACTTCTTCGTCGTAGCGCCGCACCCCGGCCTTGCCGAGGGATCGCCAGACAGAATCGACCCGACGCAGCCCGGCTCGTTCGCTGGTGAACGCCCCGGTGAAGTCGAAATGCCAGACAGATCCGTCGGTGGCGATGGCGGAGAAGTCGATCTCGACCCCGCAGCGCAGCTTCACCTTGGTCTTCACATCGGTGAAGCCACATTCGTGGAGCACCAACTCCGCGATCTCGTTGGCCTTGCGACCTTCGCGCATGGCTCGCGACCGGGGATTCTCGGGAGTGTCGGCGTCGGCCCCTCTGACCGCGGGAACGACCACCCGGATGCGGGGCTCAGCCGACTCGAGCCGGACCCGCTCGACTTGAACCCTCTTCTCGGCTGCTGCCACGTATTCGGCCTCGGTGTCGCAGCCGATGAAGTGGCGTTGGGTCCGCACCGCGGCCACCGCAGTTGTGCCCGAGCCCATGTAGGGGTCGAGCACGAGGTCTCCGTAGTAGGTGTAGAGCTCGATCAGCCGTCCCGGGAGGGCCAGCGGGAACGGAGCCGGGTGTCCGACGCGGGTGGCGCTCTCTGGGGCGATCTCCCAGACGTCCTTGGTGTCGCGCATGAAGGCTTCGCGGGTGATGGACCCAACCGACGGAAGACCCTTCTCGGCCCGCTCGCGGCTCGGCATGGCCCGATCGAATCGTCCCTTGCTGGCCACGAGGATGCGTTCGGTGGTGTCGCGCAATACCGGATTTGATGGGCGCTGGAACGAACCCCAGGCGGTGGAGCCGTTGGATCCCTCGCCCTTCTTCCAGATGATCTCTCCTCGAAGAAGCAGGCCGAGATCTTCGAATATGCGCACGATGTCGGCGGCCTGAGAGCGGTAGGGCCGTCGGCCGAGGTTGGCCACGTTGACCGCTATTCGTCCGCCGGGCTCGAGCTTGTCGACGCACAATTCGAACACTCGGTGGAGGCCGGCCAGATGGTCCTTGTATTCGGCGGGCACGTGGCCCTGGCCCATGGCCTCTTCGTAGTCTTTGCCCACGAAGTAGGGCGGTGAGGTGACCACCAGGGCAACCGAGCCGTCGCGCACCGATTCCTGGCCACCGAGACAGTGCTCGGCGGTGCCGCAGAGAATCGCGTCTTCGAGCGGGCGATCTGATGGTGCGACCACATCGGTGGAGTCGGATACGGCTGGAGGCGTGAATCTCGAATAGAAGGCCGACGAGTCGTGACTCTCACGGCGTCCTGCACCGAACGAGGCCGTAGACGTCGGCTTCCTGTGATTGGTCAAGGTTCTCCTCGGCAGGGTTGCCGATCGCTGCGCCACGGGGGCCTCCGATGGTTTGATGATTGTAGGCGGGTCGTGCCGGAGAGCCCGGCTATGTCTTGGACCACGAGGTGATCCTGAACAAGGGGTGTGACATCCAGAGCCGCCAGGTCCTCGATACCGCCGATGTCACACCACTCAGGCATGCTTCCCAAACACGTCGCACCCCGGGCAGCCAACGCCCTGGTGCTCACGCCCTCGTGATCCACACGGATCTCCACGATCCACCTCACGAAGGCAACAATGACCACCAGCCAGGAAATGATCGACCTCGGCGAGACAGTCGCCCGATCGGGTGAAGCCGTGGCGATCGTCGCGGGTCGCCAACTCATGCTTTCGCCGTCCAACCGGCCCGGCCACCCCGCCTCGTTCTCGAGCGACTACGGGCCGGTGGTCGGGGTGGTGTGTCCCCCCGGCACAACCGCCATCGCCTATCCCTTGGATGTCTCGGTGCGGTCGGGGCCGGCCAGCCAGAGCACACTCATCGCCGTCGTGGTGCCCCGCGCTGGCCGATCTCTGATCATCGACCGGTCGGCGAATCGCCAACTACATCCCACCACCGAGGTCGCGCCGCTCATCGATGTCGGTCGGCGGGCGATGCGGATCCCCACTCCCCCGCCCGACGGCCAACCAATCGACCTCCTCGACCGCATCTGGCTCGACCGCGTGATGACCACGGTCCTCGACGCTGGGCTCGGTGCCGAGATCAGATGGCCGGTTGTCGCCGCGCTTCATCCGGTGTGTGGTTCCCGCCCCCAACGATCCCACCCCACCCCTGTGGCACGAGCACAATTCCGGGTGCGGTGGCGCGAGCTTCATGCGCTGGTGGCCGACAGCTCCCTGCGCTGGCCCAGCATGACCCCCGAGATCGCCCAGTGGCTCGACACCGGTTCGTTCTCGCGCTGGTGCATTGCCGACACCCCTGAGCCCATCCCCATTCTCACCGACTTGGAAGAGCTACTCGATCCTGCTGTGCACCAACAGATCGAGGCGTGTCTGCGTCCAGATGCCGTGCCGGCCGGCGATGCCTCCGGGTCAGGGAACGGCGGGCAACTGTGAACCCGGGCCCTCGCCAAACAACCGCGCCAGACGCTCGCGAGCCTCGGTCTCGAGGGTCGCCCAGTCATATACCGAGCCGCCGATCGAATCGGTGTCCACCAACGAATTCACGAACGCGTCGAGCTCCGCCAGCTCGGTGAGAGGTTCCTCAGGGCTCGGATCATCGTTCACGCCGTCCACTCCTCCGATGCCGCCGATGCCGTGCACCACCGCATCGGGGTCGCCGAGGTTGTCTCTCAGCCGCCTGGTCGACTCCTCGTTGTAGTTGTAGCCATCGCCGTATCCCGATCGCTGCGACCGGAACGACCAGTAGCTCATGGGCATCCACACGTCGTAGTCGTCGGCGATCTCGGTCCACGGAAACTCGGGCCAGAACGCGGTGTTCACCACCTCGGTCAACACCGGAGGCAGCACCACTGCGGCAAGGGGGTCGCCAGCCAGCGACTTGTTGGCAGCAGCACTGAGGGCGACCAACCGTGAATTGCGGGTCTCGAGATCGATGTCTCCGCCGGTCCATTCGATGTCGATGGCCACCCCGTCGAAGCGGTGGCCGAGAATCTCAAACTCGTGGAGCATCTCGACCCTTCGCAGGTCGGAGTCATCCTCGCTCCACTTGGGTAGATACCAGGCCACCACATCGATATCCACGGCGTGGGCCGACAACAGGAAGTCGGCGAGGAGCCACGGATCTTCGAGTCCGTTGGGGGTTCGAGAATCGAGACGGGCCGCCTGCATGTAGAGGGTGGCGACTCCGAACTCGGCCATCTCGGCAACGTCGCCCGGCACCAGCACCGGAGACCGCGCCGTGTAGGCCGGCGAGTAGTCGAACACATCGATCCACGTCCCGTAGCCGCCGTAGCTGTCGAGCGAACGTTCCCCGGTGGTGTCGACGACCATCGAACCAGATGTACGCGAAACTTCGGAGGCCGCGATCTCGAGCGACACCCGATCGGCGTCCCTCGTGAGCCCGATAGCAGCCGCCCCGCCGGCCGCCCCGACGACACCACCCAGCAGTAGGGCCAGCACCACCCACACGCCGGTTCGTCGCTGCCGTTGTGAGGCCACCGGCGCAGGCGACGGCACCGCAGCAAATAGCTCTGAATCCTCGGGTCGCGAACTCATCTGAAACATCGAGGATATGCCAATGATTCAACGCTGGCATGGCGGAGATGCATCCGCCGCGTTTCCGAACGTCGTTCGAAATGGCATCCTTGAAAGCACGGCGATTTCGAGAGCTCCGAGGTTCCTACTGTGACATTCAAGCCAGGCGACAAGGTCGTCTATCCGCACCATGGCGCCGCAGTGGTCGAGAAGCGCGAGAAGCGCGAGATGTTCGGCGAAGAAACTGAATACCTGGTGCTGCGAATGGCTCACGGCGAAATGACCCTCTCCGTACCCGTCGACAAGGTCGAGGAAGTCGGCATGCGCTGGCCAATCTCGACCGAAGATGTCGAAGACCTGTTCGAGGTGCTCGGCAAGCGCGACGTGCGCGAGCCCGCCAACTGGTCGCGCCGGTTCAAGAACCACCAGGAAAAGCTCAAGTCGGGCGACGTCTACCAAGTCGCCGAGGTGGTCCGAAACCTGGCGCTTCGTGATCAGGCCAAGGGACTATCGGCTGGCGAGAAGTCTCTCTACACCAAGGCCCGCAGCGTTCTCGTTTCCGAGCTGTCGTTTGCTCTTGATGTGAGCGAGGACGACGCCACCGACAAGGTCGACAAGGCCCTCGTCTGATCGCTCAGGCGAGCTGCTTTCGCAGCGACGACATCACATTCTCGCCGATCCCCTCGAAGGCCAGCTTCAGGCCCTTGTCGAGCACCCGCGCCAACCCTTTCAGCGATGCCGACGCGTCGTAGGTGATGGTCGACCCGCTCTCCCGGTCGGCGATGGCGAGGTTGATCACGCCGGTCACCTTCCCCTCGACCGCCACGACGATCCTCATGGGAGCAATGGTTTCGATGATCTCGTAGGTCGCATCGATGGCCCGGCCGTAGAAGCCGACCACCACCTGATGCTTCGAGCCGACGCCGGTAATGCCAGGCTCGATCGGCTCCGATGTGCGCACGCTCGGGTCCCATTTCGGGAGGTTCGACAGGTCGCTCAGAAACTCATACGCCGTTTCCGCGTCGGCTGCGACCTCTACTTCGGATACGAACTCAGCCATCTTGTCCTCCTCAGATCTCCGTATCGACAGACCGTCGGTGGCCGGCGACCGCAGCCGCGAACCACGCCGTGCTGAACACCAGCACCGGACCCCAGAACTCCCACGACCAGCGCGAGTCGAGTTCGTAGGCGAATCCTCTTCCAAGAGCCAAGGCAACCAGGAGCGTCACCCAGACCTGACGGCGGGCGGAGTAACGCACGACGCCGACTTGTTCGAGACCAAACTCGATCGATCCCGGAATGCACAGGCCCCAGATGAGCCAGAGGTCGTACTGCGTCGGCCACAGGACCACTCCGGCAAGCGACAGGATCGCCACTGCGATCGATGTCGGATAGAGGATCAGGCAGCGTCGGCAGACGTGTCGTCCACGTAGCACCACGCACCTGTCGTACTGGTCGTGGTGATGGTGGGTTCTCCACATCGCCCGCTGCGAGTTCTCGTTCTCGCGACGTGTTGCTATCGCCGCGGCGGCCTGTTCGAACTCTCCGCCCTCGGCGAACGCATCGGCCGACGCGGCAGCAGGCTGCGCGGTTGCGATGGAGGTGTCGACATGAGCCACGTCTGTCTCATCGGCATCGACGGCTCGAGTTTGAGGTCCGGGCTTCGACGCTCAGCGGACGATTCCACCGCCATCGACTACCAGCGACTGCCCGTTGACCATGGAGGCCGAGTCTGATGCCAGCCAGACGACAGTGGCCGCGATCTCCGCGGGTTCGATGAGCCGTCCTTGAATGTTGGATCTGGCAATCAGCTTCTCGATGTCGGGATTGTCATCGATGAAGCCCCGGATCATTGGGGTATCGGTCGATCCCGGCAGCACTGCATTGACCCGAATCCCACGGCGGGCGTACTCCTGCCCAGCGGCCTTGGTGAGGCCGACAACGCCGTGCTTGGCCGCGGTGTAGTGGGGCTGGCCCGGGGCAGCAACCACGCCGGCCCCCGAAGAAGTGTTGACTATCGCACCTTCACCCGCGGCAGTCATGTGACGTAGCTCGTGCTTCATGCAGAGAAACACGCTCGTGAGGTTGACTGCGATCATCCGGTGCCACATCTCGACATCGAGGGTGTGGAACTCGCGGATCGTGTCGGAGATGCCGGCGTTGTTGAAGGCGATGTCGATCCGCCCGTGGTCGGCCACGATCTGATCGAGCAGTTGGGCGACCGCCGGCTCGTCGGCCACGTCGATGCCGGCCGCGGTGGCGGAACCGCCTGCGGCTTCGATCATGGCGACTGTCTCTGCTGCCCCGTCGGTGTTGCGGTCGGCCACCACGACATGGGCCGCTCCCTCGTCGGCGAAGAGTTGTGCCGACGACCTTCCGATTCCCGACGCTGCGCCGGTCACGAGCACGATCTTGTCGTGGGCCAACAGCATGGCGTCAGAGCCTCTCGATGATGGTGACGTTGGCTTGGCCCCCACCTTCACACATGGTCTGCAGCCCGTAGCGGCCGCCGGTGCGTTCGAGTTCGTGGAGGAGGGTGGTCATCAGTTTGGCGCCGGTGGCTCCGAGGGGATGGCCGAGGGCGATGGCGCCACCGTTCACGTTGACCTTCTCGTGGGGCACGTCGTGTTCGTGCATCCAGGCCAACGGCACACAGGCAAACGCTTCGTTGCATTCAAACAGGTCGATGTCATCGATGGTCATGCCGGTCTTGGCGAGGGCATGGGAGGTGGCAGCGATGGGTCCGGTGAGCATGTAGATCGGGTCGTCGCCTCTTACCGAGATGTGATGGATCCGGGCCCGCGGGGTGAGGTCGTGATCCTTCAGCGCCTGTTCGGAGGCGATCAGAAGGGCCGCTGACGCGTCGCATATTTGACTCGACACCGCGGCGGTGAGACGCCCTCCATCCACGAGCGTCGGCAGGGTCGCCATCTTCTCGAGCGTGCCACCGCGTCGCGGGGTTTCGTCCATGAGGAATTCGCCGACAGGGGCAACCTCCACATCGAATCGTCCTTCGTCGATCGCGGTGATGGCCCGCTGGTGACTGGCGAAACTGAACTCCTCCATGGCCTCGCGGGTGATGTCCCACTTCTCGGCGATCAGCTCGGCGCCTCGGAACTGCGACACTTCCTGGCTGCCGTATCGATCCACCCATCCCTTGCTTCCGGAGAACGGATCGGTGAATCCCAGCGGCTCGGCGGCAGTGAGCGCCGACGCGATCGGAATCATCGACATCTGTTGGACACCGCCGGCCACCACAAGATCGTGCACCCCCGACATGGCGGCCATCGCCGCGAAGCTCACGGCTTGTTGGGCCGATCCGCATTGACGGTCGATGGTGGTTCCGGGCACAGACTCCGGGAGCCCAGCGGCCAGCCAGCAGGTGCGGGCAATGTCGCCGGCTTGTGGCCCGATGGAGTCGACGTTTCCGAACATCACGTCCTCGACCGCATGGGGGTCGACCCCGGTGCGTTCAAGCAGATCGAGGATCACGGCCGCTCCGAGATCGGCCGGATGCATCTGGCTGAGAGATCCCCCTCTCTTGCCGGTGGGGGTCCGAACGGCATCGACGATGTAGGCCTCTGACATGTGACCATCCTGCCCGTTGCGGTGGGGCTGGTCACAATCACCGGTGGCAACAGGTCGGTGCGGATGATCTCGGCTCGGTGCGGTTTGGTGTGAAGTGCTGCAGGTGGGCAACACTTCGAGAGTCAGCCGCACGATGGAGGCACCGTGGACCGGTCCACCGAATCGAATCCCGAGGAAGCGTCCATAGCCCCGTTTGTGCACATTCGTGGGGGTGGCGTGTCGGTGGTGGCCGACACTTCCGGTGGGGTCCCGGCGATCATCCACTGGGGCCGCGACCTCGGCGACATCGAGCTGGCGTCCGTTGCCGATGCTCTGGCCCTGCCGGTCCCGTTTGGTGCTCTCGACATGGTCGCACCGCTCACGATCGTTCCTTGCCACGGCGACGGATTCGCGGGCCCGCCGGGCATCAAGGTCCACCGCAACGACGGCACCTCCTGGGCTCCGCGTTTCACTGCGATGTCGGTGCGCCATCCCGACTCGACGACGCTTGTCGCCACCGCGGCAGATGTCGTCGCCGAACTCGAGCTCACCACGACGGTGGGACTCGATCGACATGGGGCGTTGACAGTGTCTTCCACCCTGCGCAACACCGGTGAGGGTGAGCTCTGGGTCGACGCTCTCGATCTGGCGTTGCCGGTATCGCGCGATGCCGCTGAGATCGTCTCGTTTGGTGGGCGATGGGGATTGGAGTTCCAGTCCAGCCGACGGGAGTGGTCGGGCGGCTCGAGCATTTCGGAGACTCTTCTGGGCCGGACCTCTCACGAGTCGCCGCCGCTGGTGATGGTCGGCACTTCCGGATTCGGCGAATGGTCGGGGGAAGTCTGGATGGCCCACCTTGCGTGGAGCGGCAACCACCGCGTGGGGGCGGTGCGACTCCCCGATGGCCGGCGCTACCTCACCGGCGGCGATCTTCTTCACCCCGGCGAGGTGTGCCTGGCTGCCGGCGAGTCCTTCACGACTCCCCCATTGATCGGCAGCTTCAGCCCCAACGGCATCGGCACGGCCAGCCGTCGCTACCACCGCTTGGTGAGGTCGATGGCACACCGTGCCGAGAATCCACGGCTCCGACCGGTGTCGCTCAACACATGGGAGGCCGTCTACTTCGATCACGACGGCGGGAAGCTCAGGTCTCTGGCCGACCGGGCGGCCGCGGTCGGTGTCGAACGATTCATTCTCGACGACGGCTGGTTCGGAGCGAGGCGAAACGATCAGGCCGGACTGGGAGACTGGACGGTCAGCCCCGATGCCCACCCCGATGGTCTCGATCCGTTGATCCAACATGTGACGGGTCTCGGCATGTCATTCGGCATCTGGGTGGAGCCGGAGATGATCAACGAGGACTCAGATCTGTTTCGTGCCCATCCCGACTGGACCCTCGAGACCCCGGGCTACCCGAGTGTGCGCGGGCGGGGCCAGTTGGTGCTCGATCTCGCCCGACCCGAGGCGTTCGATCACGTGTTGACCCAACTCGATGCCCTTCTGGAGGATCACGAAGTCGAGTATGTGAAGTGGGATCACAACCGGCCGCTCGTGCAGGGCAGCGACGCGTCGTCGCGAGCGGGGGCCCGCCGTCAGACACTGGCGCTCTATGGCCTGATCGACGAGTTGCGGGCCCGTCATCCGGGAGTGGAGTTCGAGACCTGTTCAGGTGGAGGCGGTCGGATCGATCTCGGAATTCTCGGCCGCACCGAACGGGTGTGGGTCTCGGACTGCAACGATGCTCTTGATCGACAGGTCATTCAGCGCGGTACTTCTCTGCTGCTGCCTCCCGAGGTCATGGGCTGTCACATCGGTCCGCCCACCGCGCACACCACCGGGCGCACCCATCCGCTGTCATTCCGTGCGGCCACTGCGATGTTCGGCCATCTCGGGATCGAGTGGAATCTGCTCGACTGTTCCGACCGAGAACTCGACGATCTGGCGTCAGTCGTGGAACTCCACAAGCGCCACCGTGAGCTTCTCCACACCGGTGACGTGGTGCGTTTCGATCCGTCCGACGACGCTGGCATGGCTGGCGGGGTCTATTCGGCCGATCGGTCCGAGGCGTTGGTGTCGTACGCCCGCATGAGTTCGGGCGCTTCGCTCACTCCTCCGCCGCTGCGGCTACCCGGCCTCGATGCCGACGCTCTCTATCGGGTGACTCACGTGGCTTTCCCGAGCGAAACCTGGGGAATGGCGTCTTCGCATCCGGCTTGGCCCGCCGCCGGGATCACCCTTTCGGGTGCCCAGCTGAGCGGACATGGGTTGCAGTTGCCGACGCTGCTACCCGAGCGGGCCTTTGTGATTCACCTGCTGGCGGGTTAGTCGATCAGCAGCAGCCGGCCGGCATCACCGACTTCGTCATCGGCTCTTCGGCACAACATGCACTCGACGACTCGCCTTCGCGCACCGAGTTCGACATCTGTTCGGCGTCGGCGGTCTTGACGTACCACTCCCACGATGCTCCGTCCGGGTCGTGGACCCAGGTCTCGGTCTTCTCGGCGTAGCAGCACGTGGTGTCCTCGATCCCGGTGGGCTCGAGGCCGGCCTGCCCCAGTCGGCCTTCGGCTTCGACAACCTCACCGGAAGTCTCGGTCTCCACACCGAGGTGGTTGAGGGTGCCTCCGCCGTCGCTGTTCTCGATGAGAACGAGCTTCAGGGGCGGCTGAGCGATCTCGTAGTTGGCGTAGCCCGGCTTCCGCTTGGCCGGCTCGGTGCCGAACATCTTCGAGTAGAAGTCGACGGCGGTGTCGATGTCGCTGACATTGAGTGCTAGTTGCAATCGCATGATTGTCTCCTCTGGTCGAACCACTGTCGTATCGATATTTCTCGATACGACTCGAGACGAACATTGCCAGACATATCGAGATCTGTCAATATGTATTCATGCCAGATCAGATCATTCCTTGTTGTGCACCTCTGATGGACACCCCTCTCACCGATGGCGACGCCCACACGCTCGCGGATCTGCTCAAGGCGTTGGCCGATCCGGTGCGCCTGAGACTGGTCAGCCTCATCGCGGCATCCGACACCGGCGAAGCCTGCGCGTGCGACCTCACCACCCCCACTGGCAAGTCTCAGGCCACTGTCAGCCATCACCTCAGCCAGTTGGTGAAGGCCGGGATCATCAAGCGGGAGCAGCGGGGCAAGTGGGCGTGGTTCAGCCTCGAGCCCGATCGGATCGACAGCATGTGCGCCGCTCTGGGATCCTCCGATCAACCCCGCTGACCGAACCGTTTCGACGAGCACCGGCACGACGGGCGAGAATTGATAGTCATGCACACCCGACTGACCGAGGACGAGGAGGCCATACGGCAGGTCTTCTCCGGCTTCTTCGCCAACGAGTGTCCTATCGAGACCGTCCGTGAAGCCCAGCCGCTCGGCCACGACGCGGCTCTCTGGGGCAAGCTCGCTGAGACCGGGGCCGTAGCCATGACCCTTCCGGGCGACGTCGGAGGTGGCGATGCCAGCCTGCGCGACATGGCGATCGTCGTCCAGGAGTGGGGAAGGCATCTCGCCCCGGTGCCGCTGGTCGAACACACGGTGGCCTCCCGTGTCGTCAACACCACCGGGGCCGACCCCGCCGCGGTCGCCGAGTTGGTCGACGGTCGGTCGATCGCCACGCTCGCCCTGCGACAGCCTCTCGATGGGTCGGCCCGACTCGTGCCGGCCGGCGCGGTGGCCGACATGGTGGTCTCCCACGACAGAGCGTCGATCGGACTCACGAAATCGGCCGCTCCAGGGACTGGCCCCCGCAACACCGCCGACCTGCCCATCGCCGACCGAGACGTATCGTCGAGCCAGACGATCATGAGCAGCAGCGACACCGGGGTGGTGTGGCAGCGGGCCCTCGACGAGTGGCGGGCTCTGATGTCGATCGCCTACGTCGGGCTTGCCCAGCGTTCGATCGAGATCACGGTCGACTACGTGACCCAGCGTGAACAGTTCGGGGTCCCGGTGGGGACCTTCCAAGCCGTTCAACACGGTCTTGCCGATGCGGCCACCAGTGTCGAAGGCGCGCTCTTGCTGGCGAATCGTGCGTTGTGGGCGCTCGACACTGGCGAGCCCGAGGCCTCACGGCTGAGCGGCATGGCTCTGTTGTTCTCAGCGGAGTCGGCTCGTTTCGCCACCGACCGGGCCCTGCAGTACCACGGCGGCTACGGGTTTGCCGAGGAGTACGACATCCAGCTGTTCCATCGGCGGGCCACAGGCTGGATCCTTCAGCTGGGCGACCCGTCGGCCGAGTACGCCCGTCTGGCCGATGCCGAGTTCGGTGCGAGAGGGGACACCTGATGGACTTCTCGTTTCCTCCCGAGGCCGTCGAGTTCCGAGCCGAGGTCAAACAGTTCCTGGCCGACAATCTCAGCGAAGACATGATCGTCGCCACCCACGACGGCACGATCCATTCCGATGAACTTCATCGAGCCATGGCAGATCGCGGCTGGTTGAGCGGGGCTGTCCCCAAGGAGTTGGGCGGCGGCGGCCGAGACCCCATCGAGAGCCTGGTGTTGATCGAGGAACTGCAGCTCGCTCGTGCCCCGATCGATGCCATGGGTGTGGCGATCGTGATGGTGTCGATGATTCTCGAACACGGGAGCGACTTCCTGAAGGGCGAGGTGGTGCCGCGTCTGTTGTCGGGTGAGTCCCTCGGCTGCTTCGGCTATTCGGAACCGGAATCGGGTTCCGATGTGGCGGCGGCCCGGACCCGTGCGGTGCGTGATGGCGACGAGTGGATCATCAACGGGTCGAAAATGTGGACGACCATGGCTCACGTTGCCGACTACGTGATCCTGCTGACCCGCACCGATCCCGACGTGGCGAAACACAAGGGGCTCACGTTCTTCCTCGTCCCGCTCGACACCCCCGGCATCGAGATCCAGCCCGTTCACACCATGGGCACCGAGCGATCCAACGCCACGTTCTACGACAACGTCCGCATTCGCGACTCGTGGCGGGTCGGCGATGTCAACGGTGGTTGGGCGGTGATGAAGACCGCGCTCAAGTACGAGCGTGGGATCGCCGGAGGGCAGTTTCCGTCACCTCCCGTGATCGATGCCGCGCTCGACTGGGCCACGGCCAACGTTCGCGACGACGGCTCGGCGGTGATCGACGATTCGACGGTGCGCGAGAAGTTGATCAGAGCGATGATCGATGTGGAGGTCTGTCGGGGCTTCGCGTACCACACGGCATCGCTCGCTTCGGAGGGCGTGATGTTCGGGGTCGAGGGCTCGATGACGAAGCTGTTTTCGTCTGAGAGCTACAAGAAGCACTGCCGCTGGTTCCACGACATGCTGGGCGCCGAAGGTCTGCTCACCCACGACGAACCCGACGCCCACATGGGCGGTCGCATCGAGGAGAACCTCCGCCACTCCCCCGTCACCGCCATCTACGGCGGCACCAGCGAGATCAACCGAAACCTCGTAGCCGAAGTCCACCTCGGCCTCCCCCGCACCCGCTGACCGTCTTCTATCCGAAATCAGGGCGCCCAGGCGACAATTCTTGTCGCCGGGGCGCCCTGATTTCGGATTGGGGTGGGGTGGGTCAGGTGACTGGTTCGAAGCGGGCTTGGAAGAAGCGGAGGGTGTCG
>JAJCXW010000117.1 GCA_029263235.1 Acidimicrobiales bacterium | reverse complement strand
GACGATGTTCATCGCGGTCCCAACGGGGGTGAAGATCCTCAACTGGATCGCCACTATGTGGGGCGGGAAGATCTGGTTCGCGACCCCGATGTTGTTTGCCGTGGGCACGGTCACGATGTTCACCATCGGAGGGCTTTCGGGTGTCACCCACGCCCTCGCTCCGGTCGACACTCAGCAGACCGACACCTACTACATCATCGCCCACTTCCACTACGTCATGTTCGGTGCCGGAGTGCTCGGACTCTTTGCGGCGTGCTATTTCTGGTGGCCCAAGATATTTGGCCACATGCTCGACGAGCGTCTTGGCAAGATCCATTTCTGGGTGGCGCTGGTGGGCATGAACCTCACGTTCGGCCCTATGCACATCCTGGGACTTCAGGGCATGAGCCGCCGGATCGACACCTACTCATCGGGCTTCGGATTCGCCCTCTGGAACCTGGTGGCCACCATCGGCGCATTCGTCCTCGCCCTGTCGCTGCTGATCTTCTTCTACAACGTCTGGGTATCGAAGAGGAGAGCCGCCGATCTGCCGCCTCCCGGCCCCGATCCGTGGGACGCCCGCTCCCTCGAGTGGATGCTTCCGTCACCCACACCCGAACACAACTTCGATGTCGTCCCCGAGGTCAACGGTCTCGACGAGTGGTGGCACCGCAAGTACGGCTACGACGACAACGATGAGGTCGTTCGCATCGCCACGGTCGAGGAGGTCGCCCAGAAGGGCGACGCCACCGACGTGCATCTGCCTTCGCCCTCGCTGTGGCCGCTGGTTGTCGCGGTGGGCATGCCTCTCATCGGCTACGGCCTCATCTTCAATCTCTGGCTGACGGTTCCGGGCGCCCTGGCCACTGCAGGTGGCCTGTTCGCTTGGGCCATGGAACCAGCCGACGACCCCGACGCCCACCACGGTGGACACGACGACGATCACGACGATGACGACGACGACGGAGTGCTGGCCACGGCCGGGTCCGGCACCAACGAGGAGGGCTGACATGGCTACAGCAACTGCCGCGCCGGTAGCTCAGGACACCCACGAAGAGCACCGCACCTCGACCGGAATGTCCAACACCAAGTTGGCCGTGTGGGTCTTTCTCGGATCGGAATGCCTGCTGTTCGGCGGCCTGATCTCGAGCTATCTGATCTACAAGACCAGGGGGGCCGGCCTCGCTGTTCCCACCGACGTGTTCGACATTCCGTTCACCTCGCTCAGTTCGTTCGTGCTGCTGATGAGCTCGATGACCATGGTGCTGGCGCTCTCGGCTCTTCGCCGAGGAGATGAAGCCCTTTCCCGGGTCTGGATCCTTGCCACCGCAATGCTGGGCGGAGTGTTCATTGGTGGTCAGGTCTATGAATTCACCACCTTCATTCGTGAAGGTGTCGGATTCACGACAAACCCGGCGAGCTCGGCGTTCTTCGTCCTCACCGGCTTCCATGGCGTCCACGTGGGCCTCGGAATCGTCATGTTGATGTCGGCGTTCGTGATGTCGAGCAAGGGCAAGCTCCGCAAGGAGCAGTCCGAGACGCTCGAGGTCATCGGCCTCTACTGGCACTTCGTCGACGTCGTCTGGGTCGTGCTCTTCACGGTCGTATATCTGGTGCCGGCATAAGGGGCCTGGAGAATCTCATGACTTCAACCGATATTTCCGAAGCTGTCGACTCGACCGAGGTCGAGCACGAACACCCCTCCGACTGGCAGTACATCAAGATCGCCCTGATCCTGGCTGTGATCACTGCGCTCGAAGTGGCGGCCTCCTACATCTCACTGGGCGACGTGCTGGTGCCACTGCTTCTGGGAATGATGGCTGTCAAGTTCTGGCTGGTCATCACCTGGTTCATGCATCTGCGTTTCGATGGCAAGATCTTCAAGCAGCTGTTCCTGGGCGGCCTCGTTCTGGCTGTGGTGGTCTATATCATCACGCTGACCGCCTTCGAGTTCTGGGCCTGACCAAACCTCGGTCAGGCCAGCACTGTGACTGCGCCCTACCGGGAGTGACATCGTGACCATCGTGGCCGCCAGTGGGCCTTGGACCTATCAGTTCCACCCTGAGGTCTGGATTCTGCTTGCCATGGGTCTGGCCCTCAGCACCTATGCGGTTCGCGTCATCGGCCCGATGGTCGTTCCGTCAGGCCAGCCGATCGTCACCATCGCCCAGCGGCGCTTCTTCATCGTCGGGATGATCCTGTTCTGGTTGGCAGCCGACTATCCGCTCCACGACATTGCCGAGAGCTACCTCTACTCGGCTCACATGGTGCAGCACCTGTTGGTCACCTTCGTGATCCCCCCGCTCTTGCTGCTGGCCCTGCCGGAGTGGCTCGCCCGGCTGGTGATCCTCGAGGGCGGGTTGGTCTCCAAGGTGTTGCGGGTGCTGACCCGGCCGGTTGTGGCCGGTCTGGCCTTCAACGCTCTTCAGCTCTTCGGCTACTGGACGTGGACCGTCAACCAGTCGAGCACCAACGGCAGCTTCCACTACACGATGCACATCTCGTACTTCCTTCTCGGATTGCTGATGTGGTTTCCGGTTCTGGGTCCCCTCAAGGAACTGCAGATGTCTGAGATGGGCAAGATGATCTACCTCTTCTTGATGTCGATCATCCCGACGGTGCCGGCCGGCTGGTTAGCGTTCGCCGGCGACGCCGTCTACCGCACCTACGACACTCCGGAACGGCTCTGGGACATCGGGGTTCGCGCCGACCAGCAGGTCGCTGGTGCGATCATGAAGGTCGGCGGAGGGATGTACCTCTGGCTGCTGATCGCGATCAGGTGGTTCCGGGTCAGCGGGGCCCAGCGAGCAGCCGATCTCGAGAGCCGACGAGTCAGCGGCCACCAAAAGCTCTCCTGAAAACAGCTGAGCGCGATACCGTCGTGCCATGCTCGACATTCGACGAATACGCACCGACCCAGATGGTGTGAAGGCGGCGATCGCCCGGCGCGGCGACGGCACCGAGTCGCTCGACGAGGTGATCACGATCGATGCGAGGCGGCGCGCGTTGGGGGCCGAACGCGACGAAATTCGGGCCAAGGTCAACGCCCTGTCGAAGCAGGTTGGCGGACTTCGCCGTGATGGCCGAACCGATGAGGCCGAGGCTCTTCAGGACGAGAGTCGGCAACTCGGAGAGCGCGAACGCGAGCTGAGTGTCGAGGTCGACGAGATCGCGGGCCGGGTCCGGGAGATCCTTCTCACCGTGGGCAACATGCCCGCCGATGAGTGCCCCGACGGCGACAGCGAGCACGACAACGTGATCACGAGGGTGGAGGGCTACGACCCCGACTCCTACGCCGATCATCAGAGGGTGCCCCACTGGGACGTAGCTGCGGAGCTCGGCATTCTCGATGTCGATCGCGCCGTGAAAATGTCGGGTGCCATGTTCGTGATGTACCGCGGCATGGGCGCCCGCCTGGTCCGTGCTCTCATCAACTACGCGTTGGATCGCAATCGTGATGCCTACGAGGAGATTCGTCCTCCCACCGTGGTCAAGACCGAGACGATGATCAGCACCGGTCATCTCCCGAAGTTCGCCGACGATGCCTACCACCTCGAACGCGACGACCTCTGGGCCATCCCCACCGCTGAGGTGCCCCTCACCTCGATTGGTCGCGACGAGGTATTCGACGAGGCCCAACTACCGATGAAGTTCATGGCTCACACGTCGTGCTTCCGTCGTGAGGCCGGTTCGGCCGGGCGCGACACGCGCGGGCTGTTGAGGGTCCACGAGTTCGACAAGGTCGAGCTTCTGTCCTATGCCACCCCGGAGCAGTCCGCCGAGGTTCATGCCGACATCCTGGCCCGGGCCGAGAGCGTCATGGTGGAGCTCGGCCTGGCCTACCGGATTCTCGATCTGTGCACCGGCGACATCGGTAACTCCTCGGCCCGCACCTTCGACATCGAGGCCTACGCGCCGGGGGCCGATCGGTGGCTCGAGGTCTCTTCGGTCTCGTGGTTCAGCGACTATCAGGCTCGTCGGGCCAACATTCGCTATCGGCCAGCTGTTGGCAAGGGCACCAGCGTGATCCACACCCTCAACGGCTCGGGACTCGCCGTGCCCCGTGTGTGGGCGGCGCTGGTCGAGACGCATCGCCGGCCCGACGGCTCGGTGCGGCTTCCAGGGGCCCTCCACCCCTACCTGGGGGGCCTCACCGAGATTCCGGCGCCCGGCTGAGTTCAGCTGGCTGTTCAGCCTGCGGCGAGCCCCAGAGCGGCCGCGCCGACGCCCCCTACGAATGTGGCTACGCCGTAGGCGACCGCGTTCAGACGGCTGTGTTCCCAGAGATCGACCAGGTCGGCGACGAGAGTCGAAAACGTCGTGGTGGCACCGATGCCCGCTACGCCAACGACCGTCAGTTCGGGAGGCGACCAAGAGGCGATCAATCCGAGAGCGAACGATCCAGCGATGTTGACCGCGAGGGTGCCGAGAGGACGCGGCAGGTGAACTCCTGTCTGCCAGCGGATCAGGGCTCCGGCCGATGCGGCAAACACGAACGCTCCGGCGGTGATCATCGGGCTGGCTCCGGATCGAGCACTCGTCGCACCATCGCTCCGGCTGCAACTGCGGCCAAGCCCACTACGACCGAGGTGATGAGATACGAGCCGGCGGTAGCAGAGCGGCCGTCTCGTAGTTGCTCGGCTAGTGACAACGCCAGCGAGGAGAACGTGGTTAGGCCTCCGCAGAATCCCACTCCGACTCCGAGCCGAATCAGCTCGCGTTGCTCGGTCGGGGCCGGATGAACCAATAGGCCGAGGATGAATGCCCCGACGATGTTCACAGCCAACGTCGACCAGGGAAAGGCGTGTAGTCCGGCCTGGTGAACCACCAGCCAACGGGCCCCGCTACCTGCCGCGCCGCCGACGGCGATTACAATCGGGCCGTATCTGAGCACCGATGAACCGTAGGCCCTCATGAACGACTTGGCTGCGATGCGAGAGCAGTACGACGACGGCGGACTCGACGAGTCCGAAGCTGGCGACGACCCCCAACAACTGTTCGCCGGCTGGTTCGAAGACTGGAGGGCCACCGAGCCTTTCGACGCCAACGCGATGCTGCTGTCGACAGTCGATAGCGACGGTTGGCCATCGGCGCGGGCCATGCTGCTGAAGGATTTCGACGACGATGGGCTGGTCTTCTACACCAACTACCTCTCCAACAAGGCTCGCGATCTCGACATCTCGGGTCGGGCCACGCTCACGTTCCTCTGGGAGCCGCTATTCCGCCAGGTGCGCATCACGGGCACAGCATCGAGGGTGTCCGAAGAGGAATCCGATGAGTATTTCGCCTCGCGGCCTCGGGACTCTCAGATCGGAGCCTGGGCGAGCGATCAGTCGTCGGTGATAGACGGGCGGGATGCTCTCGAAGAGTCGGTGGCGAAGTTCGAACTGCGTTTCCCCGAGGAAGTTCCCCGACCTCCCCACTGGGGCGGCTACAGGGTGACGCCGAAGGTGTGCGAGTTCTGGCACGGCAGGATCAGTCGACTCCACGACCGGATCAGGTTTCGTATCGAGACCGGCTCAGATGTGTGGATCCGCGAACGCTTGTCGCCCTGACCCGGCCAGTTACCAGAGCGGATCAGCGGATCAGCGGATCAGTGGGTGAGGCTCAGAGCAACGGCATGACTTCGGCGGCGATCAGGCCGATGTGATCCAGGTCGGTGTCGTCGAGCACCTGCAGGTAGACGCGGTCGGCGCCCTTCCCGGCGAAGTCACGAATGCGTTCAGCACACTGTTCGGGGGTGCCGGCCACGCCGTTGGTGCGGAGTTCGTCGGCCTCGCGTCCGATCTTGGCCGCTCGACGGCTGATCTCGGCCTCGTCGGAACCGCAGCACACGACCTGAGCGGCCGAGAAGATCATCGATGCCGGATTCCGATCGCGGGCTTCACAGGCCGCCATGACCCGGCCGCGGGCATCGGCGAAGGAGTCGGGATCAACAAACGGGGTGTTGTATTCCTGGGCAAAGGCGGCGGCGAGTCGTGGAGTGCGTTTGGGTCCGAATCCGCCCATCACGATCGGCGGATGAGGCTTCTGGACCGGTTTGGGCAAGGCCGGCGAGTCGGCGATGGTGTAGTGCTCACCGCTGAAGTCGAAGGTCTGGTCGGCCGGGGTCGACCACAGTCCTGTGATCACGCCGAGTTGCTCCTCGAGCATGTCGAATCGGCGACCCATGCTGTGGAATGGGATGCCGTAGGCGGTGTGTTCGGTGTCGAACCATCCGGCTCCGAGGCCGAGTTCGATCCGGCCGTTGCTCATGGCATCGATCTGCGAGACGGTGATCGCCAGAGGGCCCGGTCGGCGAAACGTGACCGGTGTGACCAGTGTTCCGAGCCGGATCGTGGTGGTGTCGCGGGCCAGGCCGGCCAGGGTGGTCCACGCGTCGATCGGCCCGGGCAGCGGATCGCCGTCGCCCATGTGGAGGTAGTGATCCGATGAGAAGAAGGCATCGAAGCCGAGCCGTTCGGCCTCCTGGGCCAGCAACATCAGTCGCCGGTAGTTGGTTCCCTGCTGAGGTTCGACGAAGACGCGTAGCTGCATTCCTGAACGATACTCATCCGGTGTCGGTCAGGCATTCCAGCTGACCACGGCCGCGACCAGCAGGTCGATCAGCAGGGCCACCTGAGGGGCGCGGCTGGTGCCGTCGTGGTCCGACCAATTCGATTCCTCGCGGTTCCATCGGCTGGTGGGTGGCAGTTCGATCTGAGCCCCGCCCTTGCTGGGCCGGTTGACAGGGTTGTCGGGATGCTGACCCCGTAATCCGGCCGGGATGTCGTCGAGATCGTCGACGACCCCGAACCGGTCGGGAAGGCCGCCGCGGAGATGATCGGCCACGTGGGAGGCGAGCTTTCGGTTTCCTCCGCCCACCAGCACGTCCCAGAATCGGTCCTCTCGTCCGTAGCCGTGGAGTGAGATCACCGTGTCGACATGGCCGAGAAATCCGGCCAGGGCATCGGAATGGGCCGGGTCGAAGTTGATGGAGGGAACGTGTTGACGCAGCGGAGACTGCTGAACCACGGCGTAGATCGACGAGTCGGTTCGTCTGGCGACCTCTCGGGCGATCACGTCGGTGGTGCGTTCCAGGTTTCCGCCGTGGAATGCCATTATCCCGAACCGTCCACGGAGATGGCACACCTCTGAGACCTCTGGTTGGTCGAGGAATTCCCGGAGCATGGCGGAGAAGCTATACCGCGGACGGCCGGAGAGTGATCTAGACCGACACGGGTTGGTCGGGGGAGACCGATGCGCGACGCGACGCGAGTTTGCGTCGAACCTTGTGCGACAACCACAGCGCGAACAGGGCGATGAATGCGATCTCGAGTGGCACTCCGGCCCGGCCCGGGTCGCTGAACCAGTTGCCGATGCGGGCCGGCCAGTTGTCGACGAATCGGTATAGCGGGCCGGCAACGAACTCGCCCCTGTTGTAGCCGATCTCGATCACGAGATAGGCCAAGAGATACGTTGCGATGATCGACAGTCGCTTGATCCGGTCGGACTCGGCGTCGAGCCAGCCGATGAGCAGGGCTCCGAGGATTCCGAAGACGGCCAGCACGCCTATTCGGGCGGGGGTGGTGTTTCCGATCCATTCATTTACCGAGTTCTGCATCTCCTGGAACCTGTCGACGAACACGTTCTGGGTGGTCGGGTCGTCGAGCACCCGGATCTCCCAGATGCCGTAGTTGACGAGGTAGAACCCGGCCAGGATGAGCACGAAACCACTCACCCGATTGACATAGGGAAGGAACCTGCGCATGTCGCGGGCGATGCTCGATTTCGCCATGGCGAGACTGATCGTCAGAAACGTGATCACCGCTCCCATCCCGACGGCGTAGGCAATGAAGTTGGCGATTCCGTCGGCGAAGTTCTGGGTGGTGAAGGTGTTGCTGACCCCGGCGATGAAGATGCCGACGGTGCAAGAGAGCGATACGACGGCATAGCTGACCCCGAACATGAACACCGACGGCAAATCGCGGCTGCCACCGCCCTTGTTCATCTTCGGGAGTCTAAGGCTCACGTTCTTGCCGAGCAGCATGGCGAGCCCGAGCGGCACCATCAACACCCCGACCACAGCTGTGACGTAGCCGGTCTTGGAGGAGACAGTGGAGAGGCTGGCCTGGAACAACACCCCGAACGTGCCGAACACGACGACGAAGCCGGCGGTGAGTACGAGACCCACCGTGATCGCCCGCACGATGTTGGTGAGCTTCGGGGTCCCCTCGTCGCCTCCTTCGAGGCCCATGAAGTAGGAGAGGTAGGCGGGCAGCATCGCGAACCCGCAGGGGTTGAACGCGGCGACTATCCCGAGAGTGAACGGAAACGAGAGTGCGAGTTCCATGGGTCAGGATGTCAGGTGATCTGATCGATCTTGTCGAGGAGGGCCTCGGCGTTGAGTGCACCAGAGAATACCTCCACCACCTCTCCGGACGCATCGATGAACACCGTCGTCGGCATGGCGAAGCCACCGAACTCGATGTAGGCGGTGGTCCTGGGGTCCCAACCAGTGTCGTAGGTGATGCCCGTCTGATCGATGAGCTCGAGCGCATCGATGGCATCGGCGTCGATCGAGAGTCCGACCATGGCCACGGAATCACCGACCTGCTGGTGAACGGCTTCGAAGTCGGGCATCTCGGAGATGCAGCTGGGGCACCACGCCGCGAAGAAGTTGACCACGAGGGGCTGACCGGCGTAGTCGCCGAGGTTCGCGATCTGACCGTCGAAAGTACCGAAGGCGATGTCGAGGTCGAGGCCTTCGGGTGCTTCGGACTGTATGTCCTCTATGGCTGGAGCCAGTGGTTGCTCGCCCAGTTTGATGGTCTGGGTGTCGGAACCACCGCTGCAGGCTGCGGCGATCAAGCCGACCGCGATGAGCAATGCGCCGAATCGAATCGGGCGGTGGGATCTGGGCGCGGTGAAGGGATTCGAGTTGTGCATGGGTTCTCCTCACGACGACGGTAGCGGGGTGGCTATGCGTAGCCGTGTCGGCACCGCGGCGACACACCCGCCGAGACGTCGAACCGGGGCTCGCTTTAGCCGTTGCCCGGGTCCGTTCATTCGTCTCGGCGAACAGTGTCGCCGCGGTGTTGGTGCCGCTGCTCGGCGGTTTAAGCCGTGAGCCGTCGGGCTTGTTCCGCCAAGTGTGCGGGAACCAATACGACCGGCATGAGGTCGCCGGGTCGAGGTGTCTTGGGTGGGCGCCCCCGCCGGCGCTTAACGGCAAGCATCCTACCGTTGAGGAACACTTGTCCACCCCAGACGCCCCATGGCTCCCGACGATCGAGGGCGCCTTCCAGGCATTCGGCCAGCACGACGCAGTCCGCGCAGATGCTCTTGGCGTGTGCGATATCGCCCAGATCTTCACTGAAGAAGATCGCGGCGGCGTCGGTCACGGTGCGGCAAGCCGCGGTGTCCTCCCAACATTGGTCGGGGAGTGAGGTTTCGGGTTGTGTTGCGACGAGGGATGGCATCTCCTCGTCTCCTTCCGTTGTGTGTCGAACTGTTGCGGTTTGTTGCTGAGCTGGTTGCTCGTTGGCGGGTCTGTGGGCGAAAACCAGAAAGGCCGCCGGATTTCCGGCGGCCTTCGAAGCATCTCTCCCTGATATGGCTTACTCAGCCAGGAGGAGCGCCCGAAGGTCGCTGGTGGGCATACGGCTTGGCCGTGAAGAGCCAAGTAGTGGCCATGCCCACGGTCGAAAACATGTCGACACGCGTGGAGGCATTGGCCGAGATGCGGCTCTCATGCTGGTTGCACGCGTTGGTGAACATGTTGACTCCTAGGTCGGCCGGTCTCTCCGGCTTGGACACCGTCGCGAAGAATTCGGGCGGCGTCAACTGATTTATGCCGACTGGGCCTCGTTGACCGCTTTGGCCAGCGGGTCGACGGTGAAACGCAGCAGGCCCTCGGGGTCGGTGCGGACCGTGGCTTCGCCGGCGACTCTGAGGTGCTCGAGGTGAGCGAAGGTCTCGCTGGCCGCCATCTCTCCCCACGAACGTTCCTTGAACAAGACCTTCATCCAGGCCTCCACCGGACCATCGAAATGGTCGTCGGCGCTGTCTCTGAGAATTTGCAGTCGATCTTCGTGGTGCTGGCGGATGTGTTCGGTGCGTTCTCGCAGGGCCGTGAACGGGTGTCCGTGAGCCGGCAGGGCCGTGGAGAGACCGTCGAAATCGCCGACCCGTTCGAGAGATCGAAAAAACGACGCCAGCGGATCCGCTAGGTCGGTTGATCCCGCGATGTGGGGGGTGATGGTCGGCAGCACGTGATCGCCGCTGAGAAGGACCCCATCGGTGGGATCCCAAAGACAGAGATGGTCGGTGGTGTGTCCCGGAGTGTGCACCGCGAACCAGTCTCGGCGGCCGAGGCTGACCGCCTCGCTGTCGGCGACACGAATGGTGGGGGTTGGTCCCCGGAACCGGCGGGCGGTGCCGTCTCCGGCGACCAGCCAACGGCGGATCGCTTCGTCGGGCGGGGCCTGCTTCGGAGTGCCCCAAGGGGTGGGCCCGTAGCTCTCGAAGCGTCGCTTCCAGAGTTCGAGAAGGTCGTCTTCGCTGGCTTCGAGAAACTCGAGGTCGAGGTCGTCGCCGGTTTCGGCCACCAACGACTTGAACGACTCGTGGGTGAGGATCTCCGAGCCGGTCTCTTCCCGGATCTGGTCGCTTCCACCGAAATGGTCGGGGTGGCTGTGGGTGACCACGACGGTGTGGACCCGCTGGAGAGGTATCCCGGCGCTGGAGAGTCGTGCCATGAGAGCAGTCCACGACTCTTCACCGGGAAGTCCGGGGTCGACGAGAGCGAAGCCCTGATCGTCTTCGAGGGCGTAACAATTGACGTGACCGAGCCCCGGCATCGATATGGGAAGCATCATCCGCAGCACGCCTGGCGCGACCTCGGTGACTTCCTCCGAGGCCGGTTCCTGTTCTTGTTTGCGGTAGATCGGTTCGCTCACCCTTGCACCATACGGCGGGCGGATGAGGCCGACTAAACTTGGCCGTTGGTGGAGGTCGGCACCAGCATGGTGCGGCGGTAGTACCGGAGTTCTTCGAGGCTCTCGCGGATGTCGTCGAGGGCCCGGTGCCCACCGGCCTTCACGGGTGCCGCCGCGAATATGTCGGGATTCCAGCGTCGAGCGAGTTCCTTGAGAGTGGAGACATCCACCGATCGGTAATGCAGGAACTCCTCTATCTCGGGAAGCTGTTTGGCCAGGAACCGGCGGTCGGTCCCGATCGAATTTCCGCAGAGTGGAACGGTTCGTTCTTCGGGAATGTGTGAGCGAAGGAAGTCGAGGGTGGCGGCGCCGGCCTCAGCCAGTGAGATGGAGGAGGTTCGGATCTCTTCGAGCAGCCCGCTCTTGGTGTGCATTTTGAGCACGAAATCGTCCATGCGGGTCAGTTCGGCGTCGGTTGCGTGCACGACCATGTCGGGTGACTCAGCGATCACCTGCAGTTCGTTGTCGGTGATGATCGTGGCGATCTCGACGATCACGTGGCGATCAGGATCGAGGCCGGTCATTTCGAGGTCCATCCAAGCGAGCATCGTCTCAGGCTAGGCGGCGGAGTTGGCTACCATCTCGTGGTGCTCGAACTGCCTGTGCTCCGACTCGATCCTGATCTGCCGCTTCCGGCCTACGCGCGTGAGGGTGATGCCGGCATCGACCTTCTCGCTCGTGTCGGTACGGTGTTGGCGCCGAGGGGTGGTCGGGCTCTCGTGCCGACCGGTGTGGCGATAGCGCTGCCACCTGGCTATGCCGGGTTCGTTCAGCCGCGCAGCGGGCTGGCGCTTCGTCATGGGGTCACGTGTCTCAATAGTCCCGGCCTGATCGATTCGGGCTACCGGGGTGAGCTGAAGGTGCTGTTGGTCAACACCGATCCGTCGGAGGATTTCGTGGTGGCGAGGGGAGAGCGCATTGCTCAGTTGGTCGTTCAGGCGGTCGAGCGGGTCGCGTTTGTGGAGGTCGATGATCTCGATGGGTCGGAGCGCGGCGAGAAGGGGTTTGGTTCCACCGGGCGTTGATCAGGTATCGCCGGCCGGAGTCTTGCGGATCCGGAGCCACCGAATATCAGCCCTGAACTCGTATTCGTCGATCAGGCTGGCGCATTGCTCGGTGAATCGGCTGATCGACTCTTCGCTGAACGTCCCGGATCCCGACCGGCTGCCCTCCAGTTCGAATCTCCCGGCCGAGAAGCGGTAGATGATGTCGAGCGATCCGTCGCTCTCGCCCCCGTCGGCGGCGAGCAACACCCCGACGGCTTCATCGACGACATTGCGGAGGTCGTCGATCTCGCTGAAACTCATTCCTTGGTTGAGAGCCAGGGATGCTGCAGCCACCCTCACGATGCGGGCGTAGGCAATATGGGCCGGAACACTGAGGGAGATCTCGTCGAGTCCGGAATCGATCACCGAATGATTCTGCCACGGCTTGACCACCGACCGCGGCCGTCGCGTGACTGCGTCGGCATCGAACTACGGTTTCGCCGATGACTGTGCTGGTCGACAATGCTGTGTGGCCTTGGCGAGGGCGGCTCTGGGCTCATCTGGTGAGCGACGAGTCATACGCGGAACTCCACGAAGCGGCCCGGTTGATCGGCAAACGGCGGCTCGGTTTCCAGGGCGACCACTACGACGTCGACGAGGACGACCGGGAACGAGCGCTGGCCAACGGTGCGGAGGCGATCGACAGCAGGCAGCTGGTCAGGCGTCTCCGCGACACCGGACTTCGACGGCCCGGGGCGAAGCCGTCGTGGGTCAGGCTGGCGGAGTGGCCGGCGGGTTCGGAAGTCGACGACACCATGGGGGTGCTTCGGCCTCACGGAGACCCCGGGGCGAGGTTGGCAGCCGGGTTGGAGGAGTATCGACGGCACCTGACCTCGGTGGGCGTGGCTCTGTTTGCCGACGACGAACGCTTGGCGGCCCTGCTCGAGATCGACCACACCGTGTCGATCGCCGAGATTCGTCCGGCCGTTGTCGACGAGATCGTGCACGGTGAGGTCCGGGTGTCCGGTGACCGCAGTATCGAACTGTTCGTGGCGAAATAGCCGGTCGGCCACCCGACACTACCGATAACCTGCCGATCGTGGCTTTGCTAGTTCAGAAGTTCGGTGGCACGTCCGTCGCTGATCCCGACAGGATCCGAGACGTGGCCGATCATGTGGTCCGCTGTCGCAAACGGGGCGACCAGGTGGTCTTGGTCGTGTCGGCGATGGGCAAGGAGACGGACGAACTGATCCGGTTGGCCGAGGCAGTGTCGGCCACCAAGCCGGGGCGCGAGATGGACATGCTCATCACCGGCGGTGAGCGCAAGGCCTGTGCCCTCCTGTCGATGGCGCTTCACGATCGTGGGGTGGAGGCCGACTCCTTCACCGGCAGCCAGGCGGGTTTCGTCACCGACACCGCGCATCGCAACGCCAAGATTCTCGATGTCAAAC
This sequence comes from Acidimicrobiales bacterium, assembly GCA_029263235.1. GTDB lineage: Bacteria > Actinomycetota > Acidimicrobiia > Acidimicrobiales > Aldehydirespiratoraceae > SZUA-87. The sequence continues at coordinate 5,379 of JAJCXW010000117.1, read as the reverse complement.
CCCAACGCATTCAAGATGCGATCGATGGCGGTCGGGTTCCCGTTGTCGGCGGATCCCAGGGAGTGTCCACCGACCACGACGTGACGTTCTTTGGTCGTGGCGGCTCCGACACCACCGCCGTAGCGCTCGCTCACGCCCTTGGGGCCGATTCATGTGAGCTCTACACCGACGTCCCGGGAGTGTTCACCACCGACCCGAGGGTCGTGGACGAGGCCCGACGGATGTCGGCCATCTCGTTCGACGAACTGCTCGAGATGACCGCCACCGGATGCCCGAAACCGGCGATGCGGTCGGTCGAGCTCGCCCGGGCGTTCGGTGTCCAACTACACGTTCGAAGCGCGTTCACGTGGGCGCCAGGAACTTTGGTATCTCAGGAGGATCCCATGGAAGCTGCCATCATCTCAGCCGTCACCCACGATACGTCAGAGGCCAAGATGACCGTGTCGGGTGTTTCTGATCGGCCCGGTGTCGCCGCCAGTCTGTTCCGCAAGCTCGCCGACGCCGAGGTAAACGTCGACATGATCGTGCAGAACGTTTCGGCGGCTGGTGTCACCGATATCAGCTTCACTGTTCCTCACGAGCAGGTGGCGCAGGCCTCGAATGTGGTCGAGCAGATCTCCGAGTCGATCGGGTCGGCGGGAGTGGTCATCGATTCCGATATCGCACGGGTGAGTCTCATCGGGGCCGGCATGCAGACCAACCCTGGTGTGGCCGCCACCATGTTCGAGACGTTCGCCGACGTGGGCATCAACATCGAGATGATCTCGACATCAGCCATCCGGATCTCGTGCGTTGTTCGAGAGGAATTTGCTGAGCAGGCCGTCACCAGCCTCCATTCGGCCTTCCAGTTGGAGATGGAACCGGAGGATCGTCGGCCTCTCTGAGTCCGGCCCTGGCCAACCCGGCCCGGTTGCTCAGATGTTGGTGAGAGTCCGTCCCGCGTCGACCAAGCCTCGATCGGGAATACCGATCAGACCGACCGGCGGCTCCGAGCCCGGGAACTGTCCGATCCCGAGGGCCACGTCGGCTCCCTCACGCGAGGTCTCCATGTTCTGGCGTTTCTTGAGCACGGCGGCGATGGTCATCAGAGTGAGGCCGACGACTACAGCGGTCACCGACGGAACAACGAAACGGTGCACGGCAGCCCGGAGAGCAATCTCGGCCGTCGACCAGCCGGTGGCCATGCCGCCGATGTAGGGGACAGCGGCCGTCAGCCCGCCGACGATCGTTCCGGCCACCAGAAGCGTTCGTCCGATCCAGGCGACCACTCGATGTCGACGAGGGTGCACCGCCGCTGCCAAGGGCAGCCCGAGCATGCCGACGAGTGCGACCAGCAGAGCACGGTCGACAAACTGCATGGGTGCGCTGAGATTCGGTATCGACTCCGTGTCGAACATGATGATCTGGCGCTCGGGGGAGGCCAGATCGAACAGTTGGGGCGACTCGTGACTGAGCACGGACAACGCGGCGTCGGTCACCGGAGTGAAATCGACCTGCGCTCCTTCGGAATCGATCAGAGCGAGACCGTGGATGGTCACGATGAAGTCATCGAGCGCCGATCGGAACGCCGGATCGTCGAGGATGGCGTCGGCGACCCGGTTCGATTCGGCCGCGACATCGATGCCGTAGAGCCCGGCGGCTTCGGCGGTCTCGGACCCGATGAGATTGTCGGCCACCGCGCTGGAGATCTCTTCGTGCAGTTCATCTCGCGCCAGGGGACTGTCGATAGCGGCGTCGATGGCGGCGAGGATCGGCTCGGGCTCGGCGACGAGATAGTGAACGCCCGCGAGAAGCCCGGCGAGCATGGTCGACGCGATGCCTATGAAGCCGAGGACGGCGGCTGAGACGACTCGACGTCGCGATGAGTGATTGGGCCGAACCGTTCGTTCGCGGGGTGTATCGAGGTAGACGCTGCCGGTTGGTTCGAGCATCGGATACACCTCCTTTCTCGGGGATTCGGTCCCTGAGAATCACGGTCGGGCCGTCGGGCTCGACGCGTTGTCATACAAAGCATCGGATCGTCGAGCGTGCAGGTGTAGGAGAAGGTTGGCGACCCCAGGGGGCCGTTGTGCTCAATTCGGAGCGCGTACTGGGTCGTTCGACCCATGGATGCTGTGCGAAACTCGATCGTGATGAATGGAAACACCTCGAACCCATCCGATCTGGCGAAGCTGGTCGATCCCGCCCACACGGCGGTGGTCACGATGGAATTGCAGCGAGCCGTGGTGGGCGACCTGGCCGCTCTGCCCGACTTGAGGGATGCGGTTGTGTCCACAGGGTTGCTCGATCGAGCCGGAGCGGTGTGCCGCGCGGGGCGTGTGGCCGGAGCCCGGGTGGTCCACTGCACCGCTGAGTTCCGCCCCGACCGTCAGGGGTCGGCTGTCAACTGCCGAATGCTGGCGGCCTCGATCAAACTCAACGGCGACCGACTCGACGTGGGCCATCCCGGCACGGAGCTGGTTCCCGAGCTCGATCTGCAGTCGTCGGACGTGATCGTGCCGCGCACCCAAGGCCTCACCCCGTTCACGTCCACCGGCCTCGATCAGATTCTTCGCAACATGGGAGTCAGCACCATCGTGGCGGTCGGAAGCTCGCTCAATGTCGGGTTGCTGGGCCTGGTGCTGTCGGCTGTGGATCTCGGGTATCAGGTGGTGGTTCCCGATGACGCCGTGCTGGGAGTCCCGATCGAATACGGTGACGCGGTGATGAGCAACACAATTGGCCTGCTGGCAACCGTCGTGAGTTCCGATGATCTGGTCGGGTCGTGGCAATGACGGCCGTCCAGGCCGAGCAACGCCGCACTGAGTATCGCTGGGTGGTCAACCCGGTTTGGGATCTCTTCATGGCGTTGTCGTGGGTGCCGTTCGTGGTCCTGGCTCTGCTGTGGTCGGGCGACACTTCCCGCATCGAATGGTTGGTGGCCGCCACGCTCATCTTCTCGGTGTCACATCAGCCGCTCACCATGCCTCTCGTATACGCGGACGGCGCGGTGTATCGGTCTCGTCGGCTGATCTTCGCGGCGACGCCGGCGGTGTTCTTGTTGGCGGTGGTGATCGGCCTTCAACTCGACCCGGTGATCATCGCCGTGATCGCGGGAGTGTGGAACGCCGGCCACACCCTTCAGCAGCGTTATGGCATTTCTCGCATCTACGGCCGCAAGGTCGGTCAGTCTGATGGTCGGATCGAGCACACATTGCTCTGGTCGATGCTGGCATTGTCGGTTGTCTGGGCAGCAGCCGACTCGGCCACACCCGACCGTATTTCGGAGGCGGGTCTCGGGGGACGCAACCAACAGGGCTTGGAGATCCTCACCGACGCTGCTCCGGTGGCTCGCTGGGTGCTCCCGGTGATGATTCTGGGTGTGCTGGTGCTGGCGGTGATGTGGATCCGTGAGGAACTCGAGTCGGAGCGCAACAACGCCGCCAAGTGGATCTATCTGGGTTCGACCACGTTCTTGTTTGCCCTGATCATCATCTCGCCGATCGCCGGCTTCGTGGGCTATGTGGGTTCCCACGCCGCCGAGTACTACCTGGTCGTCTACAAGCATCTGGGCGACCGTTATCCCGACGCAGCGACCGACGGTGGCGCCCCTCTCGGCCGGGCAGTCCGCAGCAACGTGGGTCCGCTCGGACTCATGACGATCTACACGGTCACGGTGTTCACGGTGGTGTTCGTGCTGCGTTGGTACGCGAGTTGGCAGACCTACGCGATGGTGTTCCTCACCCTCGGCGCCCTTCACCTCTTCTACGACGGCCTCATCTGGAAGCTCCGCCGCCCCGAAGTAGCCCGCAGCTTCAAAATCCCCACCTAACCCACCTAACCCACCCCCCCCCAAATCCGAAATCAGTGGTCGTAGACCACAAGAATTGTGGTCTACGACCACTGATTTCGGATGGGATTGGGGGTTTGGGATGAAGGGCTAGGGGAGGGGGACGGTTTGGGTGTCGGTGCTGGAGCGCATGATCTTGCCGGGTAGGGCCTCGTTGGCTTCGCCGTCGACCAAGGTGGTCACACCGTTGACGATCACCCGTCTGATGCCGGTGGCTTGAGACCAGAGTCGGCGGCTCTCGCCGGGAAGGTCGTGCACGATCTCGAGGTCGGTGGCACCGATCTCGTCGGGATCGAACAACACGATGTCGGCGTGGAAACCGGTCTCGATACGACCACGGTCGATCAGGCCGAACAACCGGGCCGGTACGTCGGTCATGTGGTTGATGGCGCTCTCGACGGTGGCGAGTCGGCGGCCGTGGAGACAGTCGTCGATCCAGGCGGCGGTGTAGGGGGCGCCGGCCATGCGGTCGAGGTGGGCACCGGCATCGGATCCGCCGATCATGACGTTGGGGTGTTCCCAGACCTTGGCGCGCATGCGCCAACTCTCCGGGTCGTCGTCGGTGGGGGTGGGCCACAACACGGTCCGCAGTTGGTCGGCTATGCAGATGTCGATGATGGTGTGCAGGGCACGCTGCCCGCGCTCGCGGGCGATGTCACCGGCCCGGCGTCCTTTGAGGCCGTCGTTCTCGGCCGACCAGGTATCGCCGATGACGTATTCGTCCCAGCCGGTGAGCCTGGAGAACACTCCGGCCTCGGGCAGCGCAGCTTGGTTCTCCATCCAGACCTTGGTGTCGATGTCGCGCAGCTTCTCGATTCGATCGGGGATCTCGAGTTCGTAGAGGTCGCTCCATCCCGGGAGCTGGAACAAGGCGCAATACGAGCCGAGGCTCATGTTCATGCCGACGAGGATTGGCATGGTGAGCGCCACCACCCGAGCCCCGGCCTCGGTGGCTGTCTCACAGGCTGCGATCTGGTTCTGGAAGGCCTCGGGCCGGGCCGAGTCGACGGTGAGAACGTTCCAGTTGAGGGGCCGTTGCCCGGCGAGTGACATACGGGTCATCAGCGAGACCTCGTCTTCGGAGAAGCCGTTCATACAACCGTCGGCGACCCACTCGAGAGTGGTTCCGGGGTGGTCAGCGACCTCACGACATAGCTCGAGGACCTCATCCTCGGTGGCCCAGCGGCTGGGCACCGGCTGGGAGTCCCAGTCGTTATGGGTGAAGCTGCGGCTGGTCGAGAGTCCGAGCCCGCCGGCCTCGATCGACTCACGCAGCATCTGACGCATGTGGGAGACCTGCTCGGCGGTGGCGGTGGCCCCGACAGCGTCGTCCTTCATGGCCACCCGTCGCAGAGCGCAGTGCCCAACGAGGAATCCGACGTTGACGGCGAGGCCCTGGTCGTCGAGCCTGTCGAGGTATTCGCCGAACGTACGCCAGTCGCCGGGGAGTCCGGCGTCGAGGGCTTCGATCGACATGCCCTCGACCTTGACCATCATCTTCTTCAGGTAGTCGGCGTCGGAGGCGTCGCCGAGCGGGGCGAGGGTGAAGC
>JAJCXW010000116.1 GCA_029263235.1 Acidimicrobiales bacterium | reverse complement strand
GTGGTCACGGCCCTGATCAACAGTCACCTCACCGGTCGGGGTCTGGCCCGATCGGTGGCTATCGCCGACACGAACCATCTCATCGCCGATTCGGATCTGGTCTCCACCTGGTCGGAGGCCCTCGGAGATTCCGAGGACGGACCCACGGTGTGGTCCTCCGGCAGCCCCGCCGACGGCTCGGTCGACTTCGACGAAGCGTTGCGGGTTCTGCCCACCGATGCCATCGACCCGGCTGTTCGTGGCGGGGTGAAGTCCGACGACAACCTCTTCTACATCTACACGAGCGGCACGACCGGGCTCCCGAAGGCCGCCAATTTCAGCCATCAGCGTTATCTCACCGTGGCCACAGCCGGCCGGGCTCTCGGGAACTACACGAGCGACGACAACGTCTATTCGCCTCTGCCGCTCTACCACACGGTCGGCGGAGTGATTGCGAGCGGAGGGGCCCTCACCGCGGGGGCAACAACGGTGCTGGCCCCGAAGTTCTCGGCGAGCAGCTTCTGGTCGGACTGTGTCGCCCACGATGTCACGGCCTTCCACTACATCGGTGAACTCTGTCGGTACCTCTTGAACTCGCCTCACCACATTGAGGAGAACCGCCACGCTGTCAGGGTGTGCGTCGGCAACGGTCTCCGGCCCGACATCTGGGAGGAGTTCCGCGACCGCTTCGGACTCGATCAGATCGTCGAGTTCTACGGCGCGACAGAGGGCAACATCACGTTCTTCAATCTCGACAACAAGGTCGGCTCGGTCGGCCGATCGCCGTGGTTGATGAGGCGGGCCAGTGGCGCCCACCTGATTCGGTACGACATCGAGAATCAGTGCGAGGTCCGAGGCGACGACGGCTTCTGCATTGAGGTCGGCCTCGACGAACCCGGCGAGGCGATCGGCAAGATCAGCGCGGCCACCCGGTTCGAGGGCTACTCCGATGAGACCGCCACCGAAAAGAAGGTCCTGCGAGACGTGTTCAAGGACGGCGACGCCTACTTCCGCACCGGCGACCTGCTCCGTCGAGACTCCGACGACTACTTCTATTTCGTGGATCGAATCGGAGACACGTTCCGTTGGAAGGGCGAGAACGTCTCGACCACCGAGGTGGCCGAAGCGCTGAGTCCCTGCCCGGGGGTGCACGAAGTCAACATCTACGGGGTCGAGGTGCCGGGACATGACGGACGAGCAGGCATGGCTGCCATCGTCGCCGACGACGAGTTCGACATCGAAGCCCTGGCGGCCCTCGCGGCCCGGGAGCTACCCACCTACGCCCGGCCGATATTCGTGAGGATTCTCTCGGAGATCGACACCACCGGCACCCTGAAATACAAGAAGGTCGATGCGGTCAACGACGGATTCGATCCTGCGGTCGTGGCCGAGCCGGTGTACTTCTTCGACCTGGAGCGAGCCGGCTATGTGCTGCTCGACGACGAATCCCACTCCCTCATCTGTTCGGGCGCCACCAGAGTCTGACCGCTTAATCTACGGTGAATCGATGGTCGTCACGCTGATGTACTTCGATGATTGCCCCAACTGGAAGATCGCCGATGAGCGGCTCGCGCAGTTGAGCGAGGAACTCACCGACGTGACACTGGAACGCCGATTGGTGGGCACGCCGGAGGACGCCGAGCGCCACGAGTTCCGCGGGTCTCCGAGCATTCTCGTCGACGGAGTCGATCCTTTCGCCGCTCCCGATGCCCCGGTGGGGCTTTCGTGTCGGGTCTATCAGACGCCCGATGGTCCGGCCGGATCGCCGACAGTCGAACAGCTTTGCCGAGTGCTCTCGATCTGACCCGACCCGCTACATTTCCGCGATGCATTCACTGACCGTCTCCGAACTACAGGGCGTCCGGCGGGTGCTGGGTCGGTCCTTCGCCGAGGACGCCTTTCTCCGCTGGATATTTCCCGACGACAATCACCGACTCGAACTGACCGCGACATGGCTGGGGCTGTTCACCGAGGGGTACGCCCACGGAGGCCACATCGACACCGTGACGAACGATCACGGCGAAATCGTGGCGGCGGCCTTGTGGAAGATCCCGGCCGACGCCGAGACGACGATGCCCGACCTTCCCACACCACTCAGTCTCTTGGCCGCGCTCGTCGGCGAAAGCCGCTTCCACGAGCTACTCGGGTCGTTCATGACCTTCGTCGAACTCTGGCCCGACCATCCCCATGCCTACCTCGGGCTGCTGGGAGTCGATCCGGATCACCAACGCCAAGGGCTCGGCCGTCGAGTGATGCTTCCGGGAATCGAAGCAGCCTCCGCGGCTGGCCTGGGTGTGGCACTCGAAACCAACGAACGCCGCAACCTCGCCTTCTACCGTTCTCTCGGTTTCGAGGTCGCCCACGAATACGTGCTCAAGCCCGACGGGCCGCTCGGTTGGTCGCTCTGGCGTGAGCCCGACGGCGTGCAGAGGTAGTCGTCTGTAGTCTTTGGGGATGGCCCTGGTTGCTTGTCCTCACTGCGAGGAAGACGAGAATCTCACCGGCGACAACGTCGACGGCACGATCACGATCACCTGCGGCGAGTGCGGGGCCGTGTGGGAACGCGACAGGACTCCGCGTTGCCCGACATGTGGGCGCACCGATGTCCGCGAGGCCCTGCAGGCGATCCTCGACAAGTCGAGGGGCACACAATTGTCGATTCAGTCGATGAAGGTCGTATGGCTGTGCCCAGAGTGCGACGCCGTGAAGCTTCGCAGCTATCTCGACTCCAACGTTCCGTTACCGCCCGACGTGATGCCGGTCGATCCTCGCTGAACACCGGCCGTCGGCCGAGAACACCTAGCGATCCGAGGGCTTCGCGTAGTTGTCGGCGACGTAGGTCTGAGTGTCGATCGGAGGCCGGATGTATGTATCAGCCTGACGCTCCGGCAGTTCGAGCTTCGCCGATGTGAGGTCTTGGTAGGGAACACTGTCGAGAATCTGCTGGATGCAATTGAGTCGGGCTCGACGCTTGTCGTCGGCGTCGACCACCCACCACGGCGATGCCTTGGTGTCGGTGGTTGCGAACATTCGGTCCTTGGCCCGGCTGTAGTCGACCCAGTGGGCCCGGGACTCGAGATCCATCGGACTCAGCTTCCACCGCTTCTCGACGTTGTCTATGCGGTCTTGGAAGCGTCGTTCCTGCTCTTCATCGCTGACCGAGAACCAGAACTTGAGAAGGATGATCCCGGATCTGATGATCATGCGCTCGAAGTCGGGGCACGACCGCAGGAACTCTTCGTGCTCCTCGTCGCTGCAGAACCCCATCACCCGTTCGACTCCGGCCCGGTTGTACCAACTTCGGTCGAACAGGACGATCTCGCCGGCCGCTGGAAGGTGCGTCACATACCGCTGGAAGTACCACTGCGTCGTCTCGCGTTCGGTCGGCTTGTCGAGGGCGACCACCCGCACGATCCGGGGATTGGACCGTTCCGCGATGCGTTTGATGGCGCCACCCTTGCCGGCTGCGTCACGTCCCTCGAACAAGATGCAGACCTTGAGGCCATCGCGGCGCACCCACTCCTGGAGCTTGACCAATTCGCGCTGGAGGCGGCCCAATTCACTCTCGTAGATCTTCTTCGAGATGCGTTTCACGCGCCGGGGCCTGTCGTCACCCTGGTGATCGTGGTTCTCATGATTCTTGTCTGTCACGGTGGGCCTCGCCTCGCTGAGCCGTCGAACATTGTCACACATCGGGCAGCGTCGACCCAACGCGACCTAGGATCGGCGTCGACCCGCTCACTCAGGAACAGATAGAGATCCAATGCACGTAATGATCGCAACCGACGGAACCATCGACACAGGGAAGGCCGCGGAGATTGCCGGCAACCTGGCGGGCAATGGCGGCAAGGTCACTGTGTTCACCGTCGTGGTGGTGCCTCGCGGGATGCTCAACGAGATGCGTGCCGCTGCCGGCGATTCCGCCGACGACAAGGCCCGTGAGCTCAGCGTGGAGTATCGCACCACCCCAGCAGGCAACGACCCTGTCTCGCACTGGGTCGGCGACGACGCCATTGTCAACCGATACGTCAACAGCAAGGTCAAGGAGCGCACCTCCGAGTTGGCGGCTGCGCTGACCGCGGCCGGAGTGGAAGCTGAGGTGGTTGGCGTCGAGGGTGAGAACGCCTCACGATCGGTGCTCGAGGCCGTCCGCTCCAACGGCGTCGACGTTCTATGCATCGGCACCCACGGAGTGGGCCGGTTCGAAGGTCTCCTCGGATCGTTGTCGACCAAGGTGGCACGCCACGCGCCTTGCTCGGTCGTTCTGGTTCGCTGAGCACAGAGGCCGTCGATGCCCTAGAGGCAGTGTGATGCGCGACCCGAGATACGACATCTTGTTCGAGCCGGTGACCATCGGCCCGGTGATCGCACGCAACCGCTTCTACCAAGTGCCCCACTGCAACGGGATGGGTCACCGCGCTCCTGAGGCGCTGGCCCGTATGCGTGGGATCAAGGCCGAGGGCGGTTGGGCGGTTGTCTGCACCGAAGAGACCGAGATCCACCCGACCTCGGATCTCACGCCCTACGTCGAGTTGCGCAACTGGGACGAATCCGACATCCCCTCGTTGGCGATGATCACCGATGCCGTGCACAAACACGGCTCGCTGGCCGGTATCGAGTTGGTCCACAACGGCGGTCATGCCGCCAATCGGTCGACTCGGGAGGCACCGATATCGCCGACAGGGCTTCCCGTTGACTGGATCGAGCCAACCCAGACCAGGCGGATGACGAAGGCCGACCTAGCCGACGTGCGCCACTGGCATCGCGCCGCTGTCGATCGGTCGATTCGTGCCGGTTTCGACATCGTCTACGTGTACGCCGGTCACATGATGACGCTGCTTCAGCAGTTCCTCAGTCGGGCTACCAACGACCGGGCCGACGAATACGGGGGCTCGATCGAGAATCGGTCGCGGCTGCTGCGTGAACTTCTGGAGGACGCCCGCGAACAGGCCGACGGGCGGGCGGCTGTGGCCTGTCGGTTGTGTGTCGACGAGCTTCGCGGGTCGGTCGGGCTCGAACGCAGCGAGATCGAGGAGGTGGTCGGCACTCTCGCCGAGCTCCCCGATCTGTGGGACTTCCAAGTCGGCGATTGGTCCAACGATTCCTCGACCTCACGGTTTAGCGATGAGTCGTTCCAGGAGCAGCAGGTCCGGGGACTGAAGGCGCTCACCACCAAGCCGGTCGTCGGCGTGGGGCGATTCACGTCCCCCGATGAGATGGTTCGCCAGATCACGTCCGGCACCCTCGACCTGATCGGAGCGGCTCGGCCGTCGATCGCCGATCCGTTTCTTCCGACCAAGATCGAACAGGGCAGGAACGACGACATCCGTGAGTGCATCGGCTGCAACATCTGCGTGTCGGGCGACAACCTGATCGCTCCGATTCGATGCACGCAGAATCCAACGATGGGCGACGAGTGGCGTCGCGGATGGCACCCCGAATCGATTCAGGTCGCTCGATCTGCCGAGAAGGTGCTGGTCATTGGTGGGGGTCCGGCCGGACTGGAGGCGGCGCGGGCGCTGGGCCAGCGGCGTTTCGAGGTCGTTCTGGTTGAGGCGAGCCGTGAGCTCGGCGGAAGGGTCTCCCGCGAGGCCGCCCTTCCGGGCCTGGCCGCGTGGCGACGGGTCACCGAGCACCGTCTCGGGCAGATCGACAAGTTGCCCAATGTCGAGATCTTCAGAGAGAGCCCGATGGCCGCCACCGAGATCATGGCCTACGGCTTCGATCACGTCGCCGTCGCCACCGGCGCTACTTGGCGAGTCGACGGTGTGGGCCGATGTCACGCCCGGCCGATTCCAGTTGCCGCGGGTTCAGACGTTCTCACACCCGACTCGCTCATGGCTGGGCAACGACCGCTGGGTCGACGGGTGGTCGTATTCGACGACGACCACTACTACCTGGGCGGGGTGCTGGCCGAACTACTCGCAGCCGAGGGCTTCCAGGTCGAGATCGTGACGTCTGAGCCGCTCGTATCGGCTTGGACCGTCAACACCTTGGAACAGTCCCGAATTCACCGGCGTCTGCTCGATGCGGGTGTCGGTATTCATACCCAGCGCTCCATCTGCGAGGTTGAAGCCGGAGCGGTCGTGACTGAGTGCGCAGTGACCGGTAGCCGCGGGTCGCTCGAAGCCGATTCTGTGGTGATGGTGACCTCGCGAACACCCAACGATTCGCTGGTCGACGCCCTGAACGAAGCCAATCGAGACGCTGGCGACGCCGGAGAGCTCCGTTCGGTCAGAGCTATCGGTGATGCCTGGGTGCCGAGCACGATCGCTTCAGCCGTGTGGTGGGGGCACCGCTACGCCCGCGAGCTCGGCGAGGACCCCGCAGATGTGTTGCTACGTCGCTGACGGTCAGCCGAGTTGGCGAAGCGACGAGATCATGATTTCCAGCGCCACCCGATCGGCATCGGCTGCAAGCTGGACAACGACGACGACCGTTGTGTCGGGACGATCCAGCTCACCCACGATCCAGACCAGATCAGTGTCGGTGTCGTCGCAGTCCAACAGGACGCGTCGCGCCAGACGATGGTCCGCTCCAGAGAAGTGCTCCGTCTCACCGGTCGTGCATGCCAGAGCGTCCTCGGCTGTGAGCAAGTCGAGGGCACCCGACAGATCCTCCATCGCTGCACCCGATACGGCCTGAAACAGAATTCCAGACCCGCTGTAGGCCCCCAGGAAGTCGTCGAGCAATGGAGCGGCGGCGATCGTGGGCAGTTCCGTGCCGTCCTCGTCCAGATAGGGCCGAGTGGTCGTGTCTCCCCACCCGACCGGGACATCCAGGTGCAGCGAACCTGTGTCGTCGACAATGGTGACGTAGCCAACATCCGAGGAGCCCGGACCGGTGACCGGATCCGGATGGGCTCCTTCGCCTATGAGGGAATGATCGAGGAGTCCGATCTTGATCTGTTCCGAGGCGCCGCTGCAGAAGCCGCCTCCGCAGTCCTCGAACTGGAACGAGTAGGTGTGGCCCAGCGGGCCGACTCCCGGCTGGAAGTAGTCGAGCCGACTGAATGAGGTGTCACGTTCCCCGGTGCAGATGTTGCCGACCGATGCAAAGTATTCACACCTTTCCTCCTCGAAGCCGCTTCTGAGCACAACCGCCGGCGACTGGACGAATTCGTTGTCGATGAGCCCTGTGTCGGAGGTGATCAGCTCATCGGAGTTGAAGGTTGCGAAGAATCCGCCGCCGGCCTGAACTCCGTCGGCCGCGGCCAGAATCGTCTCGAGATTGGTGCTGTCGACCGAACCGACGAGATCGCCGCCATCGACTCCGATGGAAGTCCAACGCGTCACGTCGAATTCGGGTGGATCACCGGCGGTCGACACGATTTGCACGTCGTAGAGGGTCACTCCGCCGACCGCGCGCTCAGCTCCTAGCGACACTCGGAATCGGCCTGTCGATTCCGAACCTCGGGACCCCGACCCTTGTGAGAACGACTGTTCCGATCTCCGGTATCCAAACTCCCACCATGAGCCGACCTGCAGTTCAAGATCGAAGCCGGCGTGGACCGTCTCGGTCTCGGTGATATCGGCATCGGGCGCTGAGTCCTCGGTGGTGTTCGCGACGACGCTGTCGGTTGTCACCTCGCTGAGGGCCTCCATAAACCCGTCTGGGATCTCACCGCTTCCGCAGGCGGCCAGCAGAACCAGGCTCGAGGCCAGCGCCGCCACTCCCCGGCGCGGCCGAGTGAACGAACGAGCTACAACAGCAGGCCGGACGATCTTGGAATGAAGGCGACTTGGCAACGGATCTCCACCGTCCCTTCGTTTGGCTCAGGTCCCTATCGACCGACATCGCCGGTCGTTTAGTTCCCGTCAGCATCGATGGGCCGCTTCAGGAGTTGGGTGGAGTACTCGAGATGGTCGTTGTGGTGGTCGTAGTGGGCGCCATCGCACCCGGGCACAAACCGTCCACGTAGAGCGAATCGAATCGTCCGTCCTTGCTGACGTGGCTGGTGTGGTCGTTGGCCCCTTCGCCATCGAAGGCTGCCACATCGACATCGACGACCACAAACAGGTTGGTGTCGGAGTTCGTGACGTGGCAGATCGTCACCTTGTGTTCGCCCTCGGCATCAGATGGGGTGGCCGACGCCATGGGGATGATCACCGCAGGGGCCGCGATGACTGCTGTCATCGCAATCGCTCGGCGCAGGTTCCGGGTGAAGTTCATGGGGACTCTCTTCGTTCGACGCATCACCGAGACGGTTTGTCTCGTTGGCAGGGCCTGTCGGCTCTGCTTGAGGTTCCTACGGCACAGTCGCGCTGGGCCTTTAGCACCAGTACGGCGATCGCTCCGGTGTCAGAACCAGCGCAAACTGCCCGTCCTCGGGTCCGCTGGCGATCTAGGGTGGCGTTGTTGTTACCCGACGAACTTCAAGGACGGTATGACAATGCGCAAATTCTGGATACTCGACCAACACGACGGCGACGGGCCGACGGCGTTGGTTCAGACCGATGGCCGTATGCGCATCGTCGACGTCCTTCAGTTCGGGCCCGGCATCTCGTCGATCGATCAGCAACAGGAGTTGTGGGATCGACTGATCGGAGGTCTCGCTCCGACCATGAAACCGCTGGTGGATGCCGGATCGATTCGGGTCGAGGGCGAACCGGTCAGCTCCGAACTGAAGCGCCGCGATACCACCGACACACGATCCAAGACCCAGGCCGGCCCGGCAAGGTCCGGCTCAAGAGGTTCGCAAGGTGGCCGAGCCGGAGGCGAATCCAACCGCCGAGGAAGCCGCGGCGACCGCTAACCCGTCTTCTTCGTCTCGCCGAAATTTGTGGGCTGAGACCACAATTCTTGTGGTCTCAGCCCACTGATTTCGGCGGTGTTG
>JAJCXW010000115.1 GCA_029263235.1 Acidimicrobiales bacterium | reverse complement strand
CGAGCCGGTCGATGTCAACAAGATCGTCAACGCCGTGGCCCGGGCCACCGAGGGACTGCTCGGTGTCGATCCAATGGTCGTGTCCACCCGCACCATCTCCGCTCTCGCCGACGGTGCCACCACCCAGGAGCTCGACGAACTCTCGATTCGCACCGCCGCGGGCCTGATTGTCGAGGAGCCCAACTACTCCAAGGTGGCCGCCCGTCTGCTCGCCACCTACATCGACAAGGAGGTCCGCAACCAAAACGTGCCGTGGTTCTCCGAGTCGGTCTCTCTCGGTCACCAAGTCGGTCTCATCAGCGACGAAGTCGACGCGTTCGTCACCGCCAACTCCCCCGCCCTCAACGCTGCGATCAACACGCAACGCGACAAGCACTTCGAGTTCTTCGGCCTACGCACCGTCTACGACCGTTACCTGCTCCGTCATCCCGAGACCCGCCAGATCATCGAGACGCCCCAATACTTCTTCCTTCGAGTGGCGTGCGGACTGTCCACCAACGCCGAGGAAGCAATCCGCTTCTACGACCTGATGTCGTCACTCGCCTACCTCCCGTCGAGTCCCACCCTGTTCAACTCCGGCACCACCCACCCGCAGATGTCGAGCTGCTATCTCCTTGATTCCCCCGAGGACTCACTCGAAGGCATCTACAAGCGATACACCGACATCGCCCGGCTCTCGAAGTTCGCCGGAGGCATCGGCGTGGCCTGGCACCGCATCCGGTCGAAGAACTCGCTCATCGTCGGCACCAACGGGCTGTCCAACGGCATCGTTCCCTGGCTCAAGACCCTCGATGCCTCGGTGGCCGCGGTCAACCAGGGCGGCCGGCGCAAGGGCGCCGCCTGCGTCTACCTCGAAAGCTGGCACGCCGATATCGACCAGTTCCTCGAGCTGCGCGACAACACCGGCGACCACGCCCGACGCACCCACAACATCAACATCGCCAACTGGGTCCCCGACTTGTTCATGGAACGAGTCGACAAGGACTGGCAATGGAGCCTCTTCGACCCCAAGTTGGTTCCCGAGCTCGTCGACACCTACGGCGACGAGTTCCGCACGATCTACGAACAGGCCGAGTCGAAGGGACTGTTCGAGAAGCAGGTCCCGGCCCGTCAGCTCTACCAGCGCATGATGAAGACTCTCGCCGAGACCGGCAACGGCTGGATGACCTTCAAGGACGCCTCCAACGCCAAGTGCAACCAGACCGGCCCCAACGCCACCGACTCTCCGGCCACCGCCGAGACATCCAACTCACGCGACCGCGTGGTGCATCTGTCAAATCTCTGCACCGAGATACTCGAGGTCACCAGCCAAGACGAAACCGCAGTCTGCAATCTCGGATCGGTCAACCTCGGAACATTCGTGGAGACCACCGCCGACGGGGTCACCGCCGTCGACTATCAACGCCTCGGCGAGGTGGTCCGGATGGTCGTGCCGTTCCTCGACCGCGTGGTCGACATCAACTACTACCCCACCGACGAATCCCGCACCTCCAACAACAAGTGGCGCCCGGTGGGGCTCGGCGTGATGGGGCTTCAGGACGTCTTCTTCAAGATGGGCATCGCGTTCGATTCGCCCGAAGCTCGTGAGACGTCGCGTCTCATCAGCGAAGAGATCTACTTCAACGCCCTCTGGGCATCCACCGAACTAGCCGAAGCCTCCGGCCCCCACGCCGCCTTCGACCAAACCCGCGCCGCAACCGGCAACCTCCAGTTCGATCTCTGGGATGTCGAGCCCTCCGACCCGCAGCGCTGGCAGCCGTTGCGCGACCGCATCGCCCAACACGGCCTTCGCAACTCGCTGATGATCGCCATAGCCCCCACTGCCACCATCGCCTCCATCGCCGGATGCTACGAATGCATCGAGCCCCAGGTATCCAATCTCTTCAAGCGAGAGACTCTGTCGGGCGAGTTCATGCAGATCAACCGGCATCTCGTCAACGAGCTGCAGTCACGAGGTCTGTGGGACGCCGCGATGATCGCCGAGGTCAAGAAGGCCGAGGGCTCGATCCAGTCCATCGAGCGGATCCCGGACGACCTCAAAGCGATATATCGCACGGCTTGGGAAGTCTCGATGAAGTCGCTCATCGAGATGGCAGCCGACCGCGGCGCATACATCGATCAGAGCCAATCACTCAACCTCTTCATGGAGGCACCCAGCATCGGGAAGCTCTCCTCGATGTACATGTACGCATGGAAGGCCGGTCTCAAGACCACCTACTACCTGCGCAGCCGGCCGGCCACCCGCATAAACAAGATCACCACTGACGGCCCCACCCCCGACGGGCCACCGCCCGACGGCACGAAGAAGGTGTTCACCGACGACGAAGCGGTCGCGTGCTCACTGGAGAATCCCGAGACCTGTGAGGCTTGCGACTGATGGCACTGACCGACGACTTCCTCGCCCAGCCGTCACCCACCGGCCCGGCTGCCGAATCCATCGACACCCTCGGGCACCGTGCCAGCCGACCCGGCGAGCAACCCAACATTCTCGATCCCGGTTTCGACCTCACACTGCGACCGATGCGCTACCCGCAGTTCTACGAGATGTACCGCGACGCCATAAAGAACACCTGGACAGTCGAGGAGATCGACTTCGCCGACGATCTGGTCGACCTCGACCGCAAGTTGATGCCAGCAGAGCGGCACATGATCAGCCGGCTGGTCGCGTTCTTCGCCACCGGCGATTCGATCGTGTCCAACAATCTCGTGCTCAACCTCTACGAGCACATCAACGCCCCTGAAGCCCGCATGTACCTGTCGCGTCAGCTCTACGAAGAGGCGCTCCACGTGCAGTTCTATCTGACGCTGCTCGACAACTACATCCCCGACCACGACGAACGAGCCGAGGCTTTCGCCGCTATCGAGAACATCCCATCGATCAAGCGCAAAGGCGAGTTCTGCTTCAAGTGGATGGCTGCGGTCGGCGACCAGCCACTCGACTCCGATGAGGCCCGCAAGCGGTTCTTGCTCAACTTGATGTGCTTCGCCGCCTGCATCGAGGGGCTGTTCTTCTTCGGTGCGTTCGCCTACGTCTACTTCCTTCGTTCGAAGGGCCTGCTCAACGGCCTGGCTGCCGGCACCAACTGGGTGTTCCGCGACGAGTCGATGCACATGAACTTCGCTTTCGAGGTCATCGAGACGGTGAAGGCCGAGCAGCCCGAACTCTTCGACGACGATCTCGGTGCACGAATCACCGAGATGATCACCGAAGCCGTCGACGTCGAGTTCCAATTCGCCGAGGACCTCCTCGGCGAGGGAGTACCCGGAATGTCGACTTCCGATACCCGCAAGTACCTCGAGTTCGTCGCCGATCAGCGTCTGCGTCAACTCGACCAGCCAGCCGTCTACGGTTCCAGTAACCCGTTCGCATTCATGGAACTACAAGATGTCCAAGAGCTTTCGAACTTCTTCGAGCGCAAGGTCTCGGCCTACCAGGTCGGGGTCGAGGGCGAAGTCGCGTTCGACGAAGACTTCTGAACCTTTGAGAGTCGGAAAGCGACCTCTCATCGGCCTGCCGGGGCGCCGCAAGACCGGAGCCGACATCGCCGGGTTCCCAGAGGCGATATCCGAGCTTCCGATCGATCTCTACTTCACCGACTACGCGCGAGGTGTATTCGAGGCTGGCGGCTTGCCCGTTCATCTGCCGTTCGACATCGATATCGAGGAGATGATCGAGCTACTCGACGGCCTCCTCATGACGGGCGGCACCGACATCGAACCCAGTCTCTACGGCGCTGCTACCCACCCCGAGATACTCGAGCCGGAGTCTCTGCGCGACGACACCGAGTTGGCGCTGCTCGATGCCGCCGCTCGAGCCGATCTCCCGGTCCTCGGGATTTGCCGCGGGGTTCAGCTTCTCAACGTCCACGGCGGAGGAACGCTCCATCAGCACGTGCCCGCCCATGCCTGCTGGGAGGCTTCAGCCCCCGATCCGGTGCACGGCGTCGAATTCGTTGAAGGCAGCATCGCCCGGGATCTCTACGGCGAAAGACTCGCCGTCAACTCCTTCCACCACCAGACGATCGCCGAAGTCTCACCCCGGTATGTGGTCTCTGGCCTTGGAACCGACGGCACGGTCGA
>JAJCXW010000114.1 GCA_029263235.1 Acidimicrobiales bacterium | reverse complement strand
CTCTCCCAACGGATCATCGACGAGCGCTTTGATGACATCACATGGGAACGCTCTCAAGTCGTGATCGACGACGAGGGTGTCATCAGGACCTTCTGCGTCTACGTCGCCCCCACCGAAGATCGAGTACGAGAGCACTCAGCGGTTCTTGGGTGTCACCGCATCGACGGTTTTTTCGAGATCGCCGGCGTGATCGACCCAGCAGATTTCCCGTCCTGAACCCGCTGCTAAGGCCCGAGCTCAGTTCGTCGGACGCCTCCGCTAGCGTCAACGCACGAGGGTGTCGCGTTGCTAATGCTTTGCTAATGGCATCTGCCACCCTGGAGCGGTATCTAGCGGTAGGGAGCGGATTCGGCCGTCGCTGTAGGACGCTGGCTACCACAGGACGACGCTGGATGCGCGTTGGGGGAGGTTTGTTCAAGTCACCTCTACGACGCCATCACGCAGAGTGAGATTCGGTTCCGCTCCTTGCCAGTAGCTGCCGCTCGGTGCCGAGACGACGTCACTGTGAGTGCTGTGTCGGAGGTGAAAGTCGCGGAATCCCAGACTCCCACCTCCTCTTCGTGGCGCTGCGAATGTCCTGGTCAGCGGGAGTTTCTCGCGGGGGTGTGTCGCTTGCTAACGGAATTGCTAACGAGTGGCGAGAATCTGGACCGGCGAGATGGTGCGATTTGCTATCAGGGGGTGAGGCCGAGCGCTTGGAGTTGTTCGTGGGCTTGGTCGACGACGGCTTCTTGGCCGAGGCGCTTTCCTTCGGCGAGGAGTTCATCGAGTGCGGGGCCGTGGCGGGCTTGGAGTCTTTCCAGTAGTGAGCGTCGGCGGTACCCGAGCGTCACTGCGTGCATGGATTCGCAACCGACGAGTTGGGCGGCCAGGTCGGGGTTGGAGTCGATCAACATCTCGGCGAGCAGCAGCGTCCGTCCGAAACGCCACGCGTCGAGGCCTCGCCCGACCGTGAGGCGCGAGGGTTGGCGGATGAGGTCGAGCGCTTTCTGGGTGTCGCCGGCGCGGTGGTAGACGAACGCCATCTGGATGACTGCGGTGGTGTTCGGCATCTCAGCAACCGGGTCCGAAAAGAGATGTGCGGCGAGCTCGACTGCTTCGGCGTGACGATCCAGTAGGGACAGGGCGATTGCCCGGTTCATCACCTTCACGCTGATGCTGATGATCCCGATGTTGTCGAGCTCAGCCGGGCCCACGCTGGAGACCTCCAGGGCCTTGGCATGGTCGCCTTCAACCAGCGCGAGAGTCGCGGCGACGATGTCGAACAACGGATAGTGGGCTCGGCCATCAGGCCAGAGATCGACCGCTCGCTCGTACAGCGCGAGCGTGCCACCCGAGTCGAGCTCGGTCATGGCACTTTGCAGACAGATAGCTGCCTCCCAGGTCCGAACGTGCTCGGTGCGGGTCGGCCCCTCGCTGTCGATCAGGCTCAAGCCCTCGTGGGCGATCCGAAACCATTGCTCGTAGTCGCCCGACAAGAGTCTCACTTGGCCGGCTGCGAAGTGAGCGGCCAGGCGTATGTCGTAGGGCAGGGACGGCTCTTCGAGTACATCCTTCCCGAGCCATCGCTGGCCGTCGATGTTGTGTTCGGCCGCGAACGAACCGAACCGCCCGGAGGCGACCTCGGCGACCGAGACGGGGTCGTCGTTGGTTGCGAACCATTCGAGGGCGGCGAGCATGTTGTCGGCGTTGCGAGTGGCGTAGTTGACCTCGGCCACGTCGAACATGGCGACTTGTCGACAGGAGTTGAAACCGCGAACCCACTCGGCGTGCCGGTCCCGAACCAGGGTTGTGTCGCCGCGGGCGGTGAGCCGGTCGAGGCCGTAGAGGCGGACGGTTTCGAGGAGTTGGTAGCGGCTCGATGCGCCCTCGTCTGTCGCGACCGCAACGAGAGACCGGTCGACCAGGCTGGTGAGAATGTCGAACCGGGTGCCCTCGCTCGGGCGGCTGCAGACCTCCTCGACTCCTCGGGGGTCGAACCCGCCGCGAAACAGGGCAAGTTCGGGGAGCATCTGCTGCTCGTCAGGATCGAGCAGGTCCCAGCTCCAATTCATCATGGCCTGGAGGGTCTGCTGACGCTGGCGGCGGGCCTTCCGCCCGCCCGACAGCAGCGAGAACCGTTCGTCCAGCCGGGCGTTCAAGTCAGCCAGAGACAGATGGGCTACTCGGGCCGCGGCGAGCTCGATGGCCAGTGGGATTCCGTCGAGCCGGGCACAGATCTCGTCGACGAGCTGCCGGTCATCGCCTTGGAGGTCGAAGTCGGAGTTGGCGGCCAAGGCTCGGGTGACGAACAGCTCCCGGGCTTCGCCGGACTCGGCGGCCAACGATGGGATGCGCCACACCCGCTCACCATCGACGGCTAGTGCCTCTCGGGTAGTGGCCACGATCTTGAGCTCGGTGGCCTGCTGGAGAAGTGTCTCGGTCACGTCGGCAGCGTCATCGACGACGTGTTCACAGTTGTCGAGGATGACCAGCGTCGGCTCGCGGCTTGCGTATTCGACTACCAGGTCGCTCAGATTGTCCCCGCTGGCCGCGCCACCGCCGGCCAGAAGCCCGATCGAGGCAGCGATCTGTTGGATGATCTGGTCGTGGTCCTCGACCGAGCGCAGATCGACGAACCACACCCCGCCGGGGAACCGGTCGCTCACCGTGGCCCCCAGCTCGACCGCCAGACGGGTCTTGCCGCAGCCACCAACGCCGGTGAGAGTGATCAAGCGATGCTGGTCGAGAAGCTCGCTGAGTTGGACGGTCTCATGGTGACGGCCGATGAACTCGGTGAGCTGAGTGGGCAGGTTGTGCAATCTGGAATGCATGGTGGCCAGCGGAGGATGTTCGCCCTCATCGAGTTGCCATAGCCGCACCGGATGCCCGAGGTCGCGCAGCTGATGCTCGCCGAGATCGACGCCCACGGGTCGCTGCATCAGCTGACGGGCGGTGTCGGAGGCAAGGATCTGGTCGGGGTGCGCAGCGCCGTTGATGCGGGCCACCCTGTTCAGCGAGGGGCCGAAGTAGTCGCCGTCGCGTTCGGTCGCCGGCCCGGCATGGATCGAACAGCGAATCCGGAGCCCTTCGAGGGGTGACCAGTTGGCCGACGCGAGCGCCGCCAACGCGTCGACAGCTGCGCCGGCGGCTCGATCGGGATCATCGAACACGGCGATCATGCCGTCGCCGGTGTGCTTGAACACCGTTCCGCTCGCCGCTGCGACGGCTCCGTGCATGAGCTCGTCGTGTCGAGCCAGGACGTCGGGCATCTCGTCGCCGAACTGTTCCCACAGCGCCGTCGAGCCGACCACGTCGGTCATCAAGAACACGAACGTCACAAGCTCACCTCCCCGCTGCAGGACACTGGGAACAAGAACCTAGCGAGGCCACGGCTTGGCGGCCTCAGTACTGGGAGAAGTTCCAGCTGTCGAGAAACCCGGAATCTCCGTCGATGCCCAGCGCCGTCGACAATGGTCGGCCCTGTAGCCAGGCCAACATGTCGGCGCTCGAACCGTGCCCGACAGCGCCGAGGTCACTGCTGAGGCCTTTGCTCACTCGGGCGGTTCCGTCGTCGCTTCTGGACATGGTCCAGGCACGGCCGGTGTCATCGGCCTGGAGACCAGCCGCAACCAGGGGAGTCTCGGGCACGGGTTTCGCGGAGTCTGGTGCCATCTGGGCCATGAACCCTCGTATTGGGGTGGTCATGGGCAGCAGGGACAGGAGCTCGTCGACGGCCTCGCTGTGATTCGTTGCCGACGTCGAGGAGCTGGTTCCGTGGAGGCTGGCGGCGTCCATCAGGTGGACGGTGAGCTCCACCGCGGCCCGACGCACCCAGAAGCGGGCCGGTTGGGTGGTGCCGAACGCCCATGACGGCTGGTCGAGATCGAGCTCCTCGCACAGTCGCACGTAGTCGGCTATCCCGGCTTCGAACGCCGCGACCTTTGAGGCATGATCGCCTTCCAGAGGCGCGAACCCGGCCAACAGGCCCTCGAAGCTCCAATCTTCGGGCGTGCTCGCGATGTTGTAGCAGTACCAGTTGGCGAAACCCCCAGCCAGGTGCCCGACGAGATCGTCCGCAGTCCAACCCGGGCACGTCGGCACCGGGGCATCGGGCTCAGCCCCCGAGAGGTGCTCCGCGAACTCGCGGGCATCCTCGCGGATCCACGCAACCACATCTGCTGTTTCCACCATGTCTCCGTTCGATCGTGAAGGGCGAACGTAGCAACCAGGAGCATGTCGATGGGTTCTACGGGGGCCTTCGCACCCTTCGTCAACATATGTTGACGATGTGGGTCGCTGTTGGTACCGTGCGGAAGTGGACATCGAGACCGACGACCCGGCTGTCACTATGTTCGTTGGCCCGTCAACGTCGGCAGAGCCGCTCGAGGTGGGGGTCGTGACCGACCAGGAGGGAACAGCGATCATCCACGCGATGGCTGCCCGTGCGAAGTTTCTGAAGGGATGGTGGAAGAAGTGACGGAATCACGTGCTGAACGCGCTGAAGCTCTCGAAGCCTGGGCCGCGCGCGTTGACTCCGCTGAGTTGAAGGAGGCGGACACCGGGACGTTGAGGGCAATCGCAGAGTTGGCGGAGATGCTTCACGGCGTGGACGAGCAGCTGACCGAAGCCGTCCGTTCCGCACGAGACGCTCGCCGGAGCTGGTCAGAGATTGGGACGATGTTGGGTGTCTCCAAGCAAGCAGCCCAGCGCAAGTACGGCCCGAAGGTCTCCGCGTAGCCCGAGCCGAGGGGTGTCGCGTTGCTAATGGTTTGCTAATGGCATCCAGCGTCGTTGAGCGGCATCGAGCGGTAGGGAGCGGATCGGTCGCCAGATGCCGCTCAGGGACGCTGGTTACTGCAGGACGACGCTGGATGCGCGTTGGGGGAGGTTTGTTCAAGCCCCTCCTCCGGCACCACGTTTCGCCAGGTCAAAGGCCTGGGATTCGTGCTTTGTACGTGCCTCGTCAGCGATTTGTCATCAGATTCTGGACGTCGCTCGAACTGCAGCGCAGTAATTTCTGTCTTACGAGAAAATGTGAGCTGCGGCGATCTGGATGCCTCGGGAATTCTCTCATCAGCACGAATATGGATCGATCCCGAGCCGGCGTCTGAGGCAGGCACCGCCGCCTCTCCACAAGGTCATGACCGAGGCACCAGATCGAGCCCATCGGTTCAGCGTCTTGGGCCAGACCAGTTACACCAGTGATCTGACAGTCCTCCGGGCGGTGCGGGACGATCTGTGTTCACTGGTCAGCTTGGGTGGTTCGTGTGAGGTAGCCGGATGGGGGCGTCCAGGTGTCGTCGAGGTGGCGGTTGCCCCATGCGGCGAGGTCGAGCAGCACGGCCCGAAGGTCGAGTCCTTTCTGGGTGGGGCGGTACTCGAATCTCGTTGAGGGTGGGCGGTGTACTCGCTTGAGCAGCCCGGTTGCTTCGAGGCGTCGGAGTCGGTCGGTGAGGATGTTGGTGGGGATTCCTTCGGGTGATCGCTCGAACTCGCTGAATCGGGTCTTGCCGTCGAGCAGGTCGCGCAGGACGACCAACGTCCATTTGTCGCCGAGGATGTCGAGGCTGCAGGCGATGGGGCACTCGGATCGACGAGAAGGGGTCTGCTCGGCCATGACTTGCATTCTGCCAGTATTCAGTGGAGACTTGCAAATCGCAAGTAACGGAACCGTCCGTCGAAGGCACCTGGCAGGAAGAATCATCATGAAGTTGAGAGTCGTGTTGGCGTTGACAGTGATGGCGAGTAGCCGGGCGATGACGCTGGCCTACATCGCCCGAGCCGGGGACGGAGGGCCGGGGGACCCGCCTGAAGCTTGGCTCATGCCCTTGATCGGAGATGCAGCTGTCGGTCTCACAGCCCTCGTCGTGGCGGTATTGATCTGGCGGGTCCGAACTGCAGCGAGTTGGGTGGTGGCTGTGGTGTGGAGTGCGATCGGTGCCTTTGATGCCTTGGCCGCGTTCATCGTGGAGACCTCGGCGCCGTGGCCGGACTTCTTCATGCTGGAGATCTTCGGCCGGACGATGTTCTTTATGGCCGCCGGGATGCAGGTTCTCATCATCTACCTGCTGTCTCGGCCCGACGTGGTGGCCGACTTCGGCATCACTCAGGCCGATCGCTCCTCGCCGGGTAAGCCTCGACTCGTTTGAGGGTCCGGCGACTGGCCTCGTTGGGCAGGAGTGCGGTGTGAGCAATACCTGATAGCTCGATCCAACCTGATTTGGTGGGACGAGGGCTATTGGTTGGAATCCCCCCTCCGACACGGAGCGATGTCGCTATACATCGGAAACCTCTGAACCCCCCCGGGTTTGGGGCATCTGGGACTCGATCCCTCAAGATGCATCTCACGGGACCGATGGTTCCGGGTATGCACAAAACAAGAGGCGCCTCCAACGAACACGTGATCCGCAACCGGGTATGGCGTGGAACCGCCTTCGCCGTCGGTCTGCTAGTGGCCTTGTTGCTGCTTGCCTCGTGCGGATCTGCCAGTGGCCCTTCGGCCGATGCTCCTTCGGAGAGTCAACCCGCCCCCGCGATCCAACGAATCGTAGATCCCGATCCCAACTGTGGAGCTCCACCCACGAGCCTCACGGCAGCGATTGCGATCGACATTGATCGAACAGACTGCCACTACACGGCTCCTGTCACCGTCACTGCTGAAGTCCCGGGGAAGATCAACTTCCTCATCAGCCCACCTCCGGCCAAGTGCGCTGTAGATGTCCTGAACAAGGACGGATCAACGAACTCCTCGTTCTCACTCGATAGCAGCAAGACCGTGGACGCCCGGGTACTCGACATCGGCGAGGGCGTGACCCTGTCTGACAAGGACGGCGGCACGTGCCGATTCCAGGTCAGCTGGACACCATCGGCCGCTGCGACGCCTACCACCACAAGCACGGCAGTGACGCCGACCACCACTTCGACGACCACATCCACGACCACCACTGCGGCACCGACCACAACGACCACCACTGCGGCACCGACCACAACGACGACAAATCCGCCACCGACCACCACGTCCAACGTGGGCAGCTGATCCAGCACCCGCCGGAGGAGTACCCAGTATGAAGCGTCGAACACTGGCTGTCTGCGTCGTCGTTTCGATGATGATGACGGGCGTGATGTCGATTCCCTCGCCGGCTGCTGGGGTGGCCGGGTTCGGCGATGTCGATTCGGACAGGTTCTTCACTGCTCCGGTGCAGTGGATGGTCGACAACGCCATCACTCACGGCGTTTCTCCGACGTGTTTCGGTCCTGATGATCTGGTGACGCGTGGTCAGGCGGCGGCGTTCATGTGGCGCATGGAGGGTTCCCCGGCCCCCGGTGCTGCCCATGCGTTTGGTGATGTAGTGGCCCCGTGGCAACAGAACCCGGTGTCGTGGATGTTCAACAACGCCATCACTGTTGGTACGACCGCGACTACCTATTCGCCGGATGAGAATCTGACTCGGGGTCAGTTGGCGGTGTTGTTGCATCGCTTGGAGGGTTCTCCTGCGGCTCCGCCCCCGACTCAGTTTCCTGATGTGGTCAAGGCTCGGCAGATCACACCGGTGGGGTGGATGCTGCAACAAGGCATCACCATGGGCGCATCGTCGACAGCGTTCTCGCCGGATGACATGGTCACCAGGGGCCAGTTGGCTACGTTCTTCTACCGATACAAGGGCTCGCCCGCAGTTACCATCGACTACGAGTCACCCAGATGCAGCACCCCTGCGACGTTCGAGTCGCTTTATGGGATCAACACCATCGGCGACTTCACCAGCTTTGTGTCCCATGGCCGGTCTCGATGGGAGCGGTCGGTTCCGGGTGTTGAGGAGCTTCGGATCGTCTCGACTGCTGATGGCGTCGAGCAACCCGCATTCTGGCTACCTCCGAGTGGAGGTCACGACAGGCCGGTGTTGGTGATATTGCACTCGTGGAGTGCCCCGTTCACCCAGCACGCCGGGATCCCTTTCGCAATGTGGGCCCAGGAGAACGGCTGGGCCGTGATCGCCCCGGAGTTTCGCGGCAAGAACGACGATGCCGACGCGG
>JAJCXW010000113.1 GCA_029263235.1 Acidimicrobiales bacterium | reverse complement strand
CACGACCCCCGAAGCCCCCGAACTTCAAAGAGAGCTTCTCGGCGCTATCGACGCTGGTGCATCGACGGTGGCAATGGAAGTCTCGTCTCACGCCCTCGACCTACACCGGGTCGACGGCACGAGGTTCAAGGTGGTTGCCTTCACCAACCTGGGCATGGATCACCTCGATCATCACGGCACCATCGAGGCCTACTTCGATGCCAAGGCATTGCTGTTCACCCCAGAGTTGGCGGACTTCGCGGTGATCGACGGCAGGACGCAAGCTGGTGAAGAACTGGCGCGACGGTGCACGGTGCCTTCGGTCGTGATCGATCGAGAGTCGGTCGGATCGATCGAGACCGGACCGACGTCCACCAAGTTTGCCTGGAGAGGGCACACCGTCAGCGTTCCTCTCGGCGGAGCGTTCAACGCCTCCAACGCGGTGCTCGCCGCCGAGATCGCGATTGTCCTCGGTCACGAGGCGGCCGATGTGGCCACAGCCATGGCGAACTGTGGCCCGGTTCCCGGCCGGTTCGAGAGTATTGACGAAGGCCAAGAATTCGCGGTGATCGTCGACTACGCCCACACCCCCGATGGGCTGGCCGCCGTGCTCGAGACGGCGCGAGAGGTCACGGACGGAAAGCTTGTGGTGGTGTTCGGGGCGGGCGGCGACAGAGATCAGGGCAAGCGCCCACGCATGGGCGGGGTCGCTCGTCGATGGGCCGACCGTGTGGTCGTGACCAGCGACAATCCACGAAGTGAAGACCCCGATGTGATCATCTCTGCGATCGTGTCGGGAATGGATCAACCACCAGAACTCATCGAACCGGACCGGCGCGCTGCCATTCGTCACGCCATCGCCGGCGCCCGACCGGGAGACTTGGTTGTCGTGGCCGGCAAGGGCCACGAGACGACCCAGACGATCGGCGACGAGGTCCTCGAATTCGACGACCGCAAGATTGTGCGCGACGAACTGCAACGACGGGAGAGACGCGCCTCATGACTCGCCTCCTCATCGCCGCCGGCATCTCCATGGCGGTGTCATTGTTCGGAACCAAGGCTCTCATCGTGTGGCTCACCCGGCTCAATGTCGGACAGCCGATTCGCGATGATGGCCCCCAGGGACACAAGACCAAGGCCGGCACCCCGACCATGGGTGGTCTGGCGATCGTGGCCGGAACGGTCGTCGGTTATGTCGTCTCCGACATCTTCGGCGGCATCTACACCCGCAGCGGAATCTTCGTGATGCTGGCGATCGTCGGAGGTGGAGCGGTCGGACTGATGGACGACTGGATCAAGGTCGTGGCGGCCCGCAACCTCGGCCTCAGCAGCCGGGCGAAGATGATGGGGCTGCTCATCGTCGCGTTCGGATTCGCGATCCTGATGACCCAGTTCACCTCGATCCACACCACCATCTCGTTCACCCGGTTCGACAACCCAGGATGGGAAATCGGCCAACTGGCCTGGACACTCTGGGCGGTGCTCCTCATCGTCGGTACCGCCAACTCGCTCAACCTGACCGACGGTCTTGATGGCCTGGCGGCTGGTGCCGCAGCAATCGGATTCGCCGCGTTCACCTTCATCGGTTTCTGGCAGTTCAGACACCTCGACGTCTACGTGGTGCCACATGCCCTTGATCTGGCGGTGGTCAGTGCCGCAGCGATGGGCGGAATTATCGGGTTTCTCTGGTGGAACGCTGCACCGGCTCAAATCTTCATGGGAGACACGGGTTCGCTGGCGCTCGGAAGCGGGCTGGCCGCTCTGGCTCTCGCGACCAGCACCCAGCTACTCCTGCCGGTGATCGCCGGATTGTTCGTGATGGAGACCCTGTCGGTGATCGTCCAGGTGCTCTGGTTCAAGCGGTTCGGTAAGCGGGTCTTCAAGATGGCACCGATTCATCATCACTTCGAACTGGCGGGTTGGCCGGAGACAACAGTGATCGTCCGGCTCTGGATCGTGTCAGGGGCATGTACCGCTGTTGGCCTCGGATTGTTCTACGCCGACGCCATCAACTCAGGATTCACCGCATGACCGGCGACATCGATCGTCGAATCGCCGAAGGTGGGCTCTCTTGGCTGCTGGTCGGAATGGGAGTCACGAATCGATCGGTTGCGGGGGCACTTCTCCGGCGCGGTCATTCTGTGGTGGCGGTCGACGATCAGCCCGACTCGGCTCTCAAACAGGCGGCCGGCGAACTCGGAATCGACCTCGTGGAGACTCCCTCCAACGGAGCTCTCGCCGATTTGGTCAGCAACGCCGACCTGATCGTTCCCGCTCCGGGACTACCTGAGCATCATCCGGTATTCGCGTTGGCGGCATCAATCGGGCGTGAGTTGATCGGCGAGCTCGATCTGGCGTCCGTCTGGGACGACCGGCCCGTGGTAGCGATCACCGGAACCAACGGCAAGACGACTGTGGTGGAGCTCGTGCTCGACGCCCTGCACCGTTCTGGGATCACGGCGGTAGGCGCAGGCAATACCGACATTCCCTTGGTATCGGCCATCGACGACCGCTCAACCGAAGTCTTCGTGGTGGAGGCATCCTCGTTCAGGTTGGCTCCCACCACTCGATTTGATCCGAGTGTGGCTTGCTGGCTCAACTTCGCTCCGGACCACCTCGATGTCCATGCCGACATGGCGACCTATGAGAAGGCCAAGGCGGCGATCTGGGCGCGAGCAGATGCCGACACGGTCGTGGTGGCCAACGCCGCCGATCCTGTGGTGATGTCGCATGTGCCGGCGGCGGCCAGACTCGTCTCATTCGGCACCGCGAGCGCCGACTGGCATGTCGATGCCTGTGATCAGATCACGGGCCCTGAAGGGCCACTGCTCCGCACCGATGAGCTGTGGCGTTCCCTACCCCACGACATCGCCGATTCGTTGGCTGCCGCAGCGGTTGCGATCGCAGTAGGGGCAAAGATCGAAGCGGTCGTCGAGACTTGTCGGTCGTTTGCAGGGCTCTCGCATCGAGTGAGCGAGGTACTCACACTCGATGGTTCAACGTTCTTCGATGATTCCAAAGCAACGACACCTCACGCCACGGTGTCGGCCCTCGATGGATTCGAGTCGGCGGTTCTGATCGCCGGTGGACGCAACAAGGGAATCGATCTCTCGGCGATGCTCTCGGCGGTCGATCATGTAGCCGCTGTGGTGGCGATCGGGGAAGCCGCCTCTGACCTTGTGAGAATCTTCGGACCCCTTTGTCCGGTCGAGGAAGCCTCCAATATGGACGACGCCGTGGCTAAGGCAGCCCGCTTGGCGAGAGGTGGATTGCCGGTGGTGTTGTCACCTGGATGTGCGTCATTCGATTGGTACCGGAACTACGGCGACCGTGGTGACGACTTCGTGCGGGCCGTGAAGCGACTCGAGAAGGCGGCTGCCGACACCGAAGCATCGGTCAGTCGGGTGGATGCAACAAGGGAGACGACATGACGGCGACACTGCGCCGCCCCACGCGAAAGGTCCAGAGGACCAAAGCGCGCACCCGACACCCGACCGGCAAGGTCGCCCCCGATGGCCGGGGGCCGAGGCGCCCCGTCGGTCGACGCACCGGAATCTTCATCGTCATGTTTCTGGCGACCACGGCCCTCGTCACGTTCGGGGTCATCATGGTCCTGTCGGCTTCGGCTGCCACCAGCATCAACGACACCAACAGTGCCTGGAGCCTGTTTCGTCGACAGTTGATGTGGACCACCCTGGGCATGGTCACGATGCTCGTCACCCTCAGATTCGACTACCACTTCTGGCGTCGCCTGGCCCGGCCGGCGATGGTTGCAGGACTGCTGCTTCTGATTGCAGTCGTGATCCCCGGCTTCGGAATCGAGGCGAACGGCGCGAGTCGTTGGATCGGAATCGGGTCCCTCACCTTCCAGCCGTCTGAGTTCGTCAAGCTGGCACTGATCCTGTTCGTGGCTGACCTTCTGGCCCGACCGTCCCGATCGATGTCCGACACCCGTTCCACCGTGAGGCCGGTTGTGGTGGTGACTGCGGTCGTGGCAGGTCTCTTGATGCTGCAACCACACCTGGGTGCCACTCTGATCATCGCCGCGATCGTGGTCGCCATGCTGTTCTTGGCTGGGGCTCCCACCACATCGATGTTGGGGCTCGGGGCCATGGTCGGTTCGGTGGGTCTTCTCGGAGTGGTGGCATCACCATGGAGAAGGGCCCGCCTGTTTGCGTTCCTGCATCCGGGAGCCGACCCGGACGGGGCCGGTTATCAGCTGTTGCAATCGCTTCACGCCATCACCGCCGGCGGACTCACTGGCGTCGGCCTCGGATCGAGTCGAGCCAAATGGGGCTTCCTGCCCTACGCCCACACCGACTTCATCTTCGCGATCGTGGCGGAGGAACTCGGGCTGCTCGGTGCTGCCGTGGTCGTCATCTTGTTCGTGCTGATCGGCGTGCTCGGCTTCATGACAGCTCTGCACGCCCCCGATCGCTTCGGAATGCTGCTGGCGTTCGGAATCACCACATGGGTGATCTCACAGGCCGTTCTCAACATGGGCTCGGTTATGGCGCTGCTGCCCGTCACCGGAGTCACGCTCCCGTTCATGTCGTTCGGAGGTACCTCCATCGTGACGACCATGGCGGCCATGGGAATCCTCCTCTACCTCGCCAGGCAGGGGCGTTGACCCGAAGCGACACGACCTGGGCGGTGATCGCCGGCGGAGGCACGGCTGGTCACGTCTTGCCAGGCTTGGCGATCGCTGAAGAACTCGTTCGCCGTGGAGTAGCCCGCGACCAGATCCACTACGTGGGGAGCGCCAGAGGGATCGAACAGAGACTGGTACCGGCGGCCGGCTTCCAGCTCACCGTGCTCCCAGGGAGGGGAATCCAGCGACGATTCACGCTGGAGAACCTGAAGGCCATCGCCGGCATCGTGACCGCCGTATTCACAGCGCTGAGGCTCCTGCGAAAGCTCCGCCCGGCTGTGGTGGTCGGCCTCGGCGGGTATGCGTCGGTGCCGTGCGCTCTCGCCGCTGGGGTCCTGCGGATTCCGCTGGTGGTCGCCGAACAGAATGCTGTGCCCGGTGCTGCCAACAAGCTCGCCTCGAGATTCGCTCGCACCTGTGCCGTCTCGTTCCCCGACACCGATCTTCCCCGTTCCGTATGGACCGGCAATCCCGTCCGATCCGAGGTGCTCGACGTTGATCGGGATGATCAGCGGGCCGACGCCCGTCGTCGTCTGGGAGTGGACCCCGATCGTCTTCTTCTGGTGGTCTTCGGCGGATCACTCGGAGCCCGCCGGATCAACGAAGCCCTTTTCTCGGCCCTTCCGGCGTGGCGGATCCGAACCGACCTCGCGGTCAGACATGTGGCTGGCGCTCGCGACCACGACGACCTGTCGGGACGCGTTCCGGTGGATGTCGACGACCCACTCGCCTTCGACCTGGTGCGATACGAAGACGACATGCCGAGCGTCTATGCATCGGCCGACCTGATTCTCTGTCGAGCCGGCGCCAGTTCCGTAGCGGAGTTGGCTGCAGTGGGTGTTCCTGCGATTCTCGTTCCTCTTCCCGGCGCCCCCGGCGACCACCAGACCGCCAACGCCTCGGCGCTGTCGAAGGCCGGTGGAGCCGTGATGGTGCCCGACCACGAACTCGATGCCGAGCGCCTGGTTGCGACGGTAGATGCTCTGCTCGGTTCCCAGTCGAGGCTCGAGGAAATGGCGCGAGCATCGGCCGGATTCGCCAAGCGCGACGCCTCCAGTGCCGTGGCCGTATTGGTCACAGACAACGCCTCGCGGCCGGTTCCGACCCCAACCGAAGGAGCCTCGTGAACCCCGATCTGTCGACACCGCGACGTGTCCATGTGGTCGGTGCCGGCGGAGCCGGCATGGGAGCCATCGCCTCGGTGCTACACGCCCTGGGGCACTCCGTCACGGGATCCGATCTCAAGGACGGCCCGGTCGTCCAGCGGCTGGTGGCATCCGGGATACCCGTGAGCGTCGGCCATGAGCCGTCCAACGTCGGCGATGCCGAGATCGTGGCCATCAGCACGGCGATCCCCGAACGCAACCCGGAGGTGCGAGCAGCTCGAGAAGCGTCCATTCCCGTGCTCCGGCGCACTGAGATCCTTCCAGCGATTTCCGCCACACGGCGCACCATCGCGGTCGGGGGAACGCACGGCAAGACCACCACCAGTTCGATGCTCTCCCTGGTGCTCGTCGAGGCCAACCTCCACCCGTCGTTCATCATCGGGGGCGACGTCAACGAGATCGGTTCCGGGGCGGCCTGGGACGACGGCGAGTGGTTCGTTATAGAGGCCGACGAGTCCGATCGCACATTTCTGTCGCTGGGCGCGGAAATCGCTCTGATCACGAATGTCGAGGCCGACCACCTGGGCTCCTACAACGATGACCCCGCCACACTCTTCGAGGCATTCGAACAGTTCGGTCGGCAGGCCAGCACCTGTGTGGCATGCGTGGACGATGACGGTGCTGCCCAGATCGCAGCCGCGGTCGGGGCGGTCACCTACGGAACAAGTTCTGGGGCCGACTACCGCATGGTCGACATCGTCCGGTCGAGGTCCAGTGTGTCGTTCACCGTGGTCCACGAAGGTGAGGAGATCGTGCGAGTCGATCTTCCGACGCCGGGCCTGCACAACGCCCGCAACGCCGCGGCAGCAGTGGCTGTGGCGACTCATCTCGGTGCTCCACCCGACGCCGCAGCTCGAGCCCTGTCTCGGTTCGGGGGAGTGGCCCGTCGTTTCGAGTTCCGCGGCGAGACCAGCGGAGTTGTGTTCGTAGATGACTACGCCCATCTCCCGACCGAAGTCGAGGCCGCCATCGCGGCTGCCAAGGACGGCGACTGGGAACGGGTGGTGTGCGTATTCCAGCCCCATCGTTTCACCCGCACCGCCGCGCTGTGGCGCGAGTTCGCCAACGCTTTCGACGACGCTGATCAGCTCGTGATCACCGATGTCTACTCAGCCGGTGAAACCCCACAACCAGGCGTGACAGGGAAGCTCATCGTCGATGCCGTCTCAACTTCCAGTCCGCAGATCCCAGTCGAGTGGAAGCCTCTCCTGGACGATGCCGCTGAGTGGCTCGCGCTGAACCTCCGGCCCGGCGACCTGTGCCTGACCCTGGGCGCCGGCGACCTGACGTCGCTGCCTGATCGCATCATCGACCGGATCGACAGCGGAATCGCGGAGGGATGAACGACCAGCCTCACTTTCGAGAGACGATCCGTCGTCTGGGCGCTGCCTCATTCGCGGCAGCGGTAGGTCTAGACGCACCCCTCGGGGCGCTCACCACCTACCGGGTCGGAGGAACCGCCGATGTGTTGGTGACGATCGACTCGGCGGACGCCCTGGTCGAACTGGCCGAGATCGTGTCGGACACCGGGGCGGAGACACTTGTGGTCGGGAGAGGCTCCAACCTCTTGGTGGCTGATTCCGGATTCCACGGAGTAGCAGTGGTTCTCGGCGAACCGTTCGCCTCGATCGATGTGGACGGCACCCGGGTCGTTGCCGGAGGAGCGGCCAAGCTTCCGTTGGTGGCGAGAACTTCAGTGAACGAGGGTCTCACCGGATTCGAGTGGGCAGTCGGGGTACCGGGATCGGTGGGCGGAGCGATACGGATGAACGCCGGTGGTCACGGATCTGAGGTGCGTGACACCCTCGTGTCGGCCGAGGTGGTCGACCTCACGCGAGGATCTGTGTCCATCCGAAGGGCCGAGACGCTCGAGTTGTCGTATCGAAGCTCATCGCTACAGCCCTCCGACGTCGTCACGAGCGCGACCTTCCAGCTCGCGGCAGGCGATCCCGAAATCGGCCGGAGTCGGATCGCTGAGATTGTGCAGTGGCGACGCGCCAATCAGCCTGGTGGCCAGAACGCCGGATCTGTGTTCACCAACCCGGGCGGCGACAGCGCCGGACGGCTGATCGAGACGGCCGGACTGAAGGGTCTTCGAATCGGATCGGCAGAGATCTCAGAAAAGCACGCCAACTTCATACAGGCTGATGAGGGTGGATCAGCTTCCGACATTCTCGACCTGATGCACGAGGTCAGGAGCCGTGTGTTGCAGACTCACGGAGTGGATCTGCACGCTGAGACCAGACTCGTCGGCTTCGGCGACAGCCATGGAGAGTCGCAGTGATGCACACGATCGCGTCGATTGATCCGCGCATCAAAGCGCGCCGCATAGCCGTCAAGAGAGCTGAGGGCCGTCGGCGTCTCCGCCTCGTCCTCGTGCTGGTCGGACTCGTGGTGGGAGCAGTGGTCGCCTGGGTAGCCGGGCGCTCGCCTCTGTTCGACGTCGACCATTTCGAGGTCAACGGCCTGTCCCTGCACTCATCCGCAGCGGTGATCGGATCGATTGCCGTAGAGAACGGAACTCCACTCATCGACGTCGATCTCGGAGAGGTCGGTGCCCAGATCGAGATGCTCCCGTGGGTCAAGGAGGCCCGCGTGGCGCGGCAGTGGCCCGGGACCTTGAGAATCGATGTCGTGGAACGGGTCCCGGTGGCTCTCATCCCGTCGGGCGAAGGCATATACGGACTCCTCGACGAATCGGGTGTGGTCATGGCCGAGGCCACCCTCGGTTCGGCCCCCGACCTGCCGGTGATCGACATCGTCTTCGACACCGTGCTCGGATCGGTCCAGGAATCGGCCATGGCCGGCCTGGCGGTGGTTGAGGCAATGCCTGTCGATCTCGAACCATGGGTGCAGCGAATCGTTCTCGACTCCAGCGGTGTGGCGGTCGGACTCGACCTCACGGGAAGTGCCAGTGTGAATCTCGGCGATGCATCGTTGTTGTCCGACAAACTCGACGCGGTCAGAGCCGTTCTTGCCGGTGCTGATCTGACCTGTCTCAGCGAGATCGACGCCTCCGTGGCTGACCTCACCACCATCCGCAGAGATCCGGTCTGCGAAGCCGCCGCCGATACCTCCACCGAGGGCTGAACGTGGTCGACACAACGCGGCCAGGACGCGGTTACCGTTGCGTCATGCCATTGGTGAGAGACACGTTCATGTACCGTACGGCGGCTGTGCGGTACCACTCCCTCACAACGACCCGGGAAGGCTGCTTCCAAAATGTCTGAACCACAGAACTACCTCGCGGTGATCAAGGTCGTCGGAGTCGGCGGGGGCGGTGTCAACGCTGTCAATCGCATGATCGACGCCGGGTTGAAGGGCGTCGAGTTCATAGCGGCCAACACCGACGCTCAGGCCCTGATGATGAGCGACGCCGACGAGAAGCTCGATCTAGGTCGAGACCTCACGCGTGGATTGGGCGCAGGTAGCGATCCGGAGGTCGGCCGCGAGGCGGCCGAGTGCAATCTCGACGACATCCGTGAGTCGCTGTCGGGCTCCGACATGGTGTTCGTCACCGCCGGCAAGGGTGGCGGCACCGGCACCGGAGCCGCACCGATAATCGCCGAGGTGGCCAAGAGCCAAGGTGCTCTCACCATTGGTGTTGTCACCCGACCTTTCGCCTTCGAAGGACGGCGACGTTCAGTTCAGGCCGAGCAGGGAATCCAGCGGCTCAAGGAGAAGGTCGACACCCTGATCGTCATCCCCAACGACCGACTGCTGTCGGTGGCCGACGCCGACACCTCGGTCATCAACGCCTTCAAGATGGCCGACGAGATTCTTCTTCAGGGCGTTCAGGGCATCACCGACCTGATCACCACCCCCGGTTTGATCAACACCGATTTCGCCGACGTTCGCACGATCATGACCGACGCCGGAAGCGCGCTGATGGGCATCGGCAACGGCAGCGGAGAAGGCCGGGCTGTAGCCGCGGCCCGTTCGGCAATATCGAGCCCGCTGCTCGAGGCCAGCATCGAGAACGCCCGCGGAATCCTTCTCAACATTTCCGGCGGCACAGATCTCGGGCTCCTCGAGGTCAATGAGGCCGCTGAGATCATCCATGCGGTCGCCCACCAGGACGCCAACATCATCTTTGGCGCTGTCATCGACAACGAGATGGGCGACGATGTCCGTGTCACGGTCATCGCCGCCGGCTTCGATCGCTGGGACGATTCGTCCGGGCGCCCCGCACCTCGTCAGGTGTCCAGCCCCGTCGCCACATCGGGCGATGCCGGCGAGTCCACCGGCGAGGTTTCGATTGCCGATGTGTTCGCCGACAACGAAGACATCGACTTCGGAGACGACGACGACTTCGATGTCCCATCGTTCCTGAAATAGCCGTGAGTCCATGACTCCGCTCCGCAGGAATGAGTCATGCTGAGCCGAGTCATTCCGGCCGGGTCGACTCATGTCGTTCGGATCATCACGACCGACCGCGCCGATGGCGATCTCGATGTCAGACGCGACGAGGCCCACCTAGCCGCGACACGCGAGACGATTCGCACCGGCGCCTGGACCTGGCTTCAACAGGTCCACGGCTCGGAGGTGGTGGTGGTCAACGGTTCGGGCGAGATGGCGGGCGCCGCGGCCGACGCCGCCGTGACCGCCTCAACTGATTGTGTCCTGGCAATCCACACCGCTGATTGTGTGCCGGTGGTGATCGCCGGTGAAGGCACGCTTGGAGTGGCCCACGCCGGTTGGCAGGGCATCGTCGACGGCGTGATTCCGAGAGTGGTCGATGCCCTCGACCACCTGGGCGGGCCCCCCTCAGTCGCCTTTCTCGGACCCTGCATCCGGCCGGGTTCCTACGAGTTCGGTCCGACCGACCTCGACACGGTGGCAGCGGTGGCCGGCGACACGGTGCGATCACACACTGCCGAAGGCAAACCGGCCCTGGACGTGGCGACCGCGGTTCGCAACATGCTGTCTGATCTCGGCGTCGATGAGACGATCGATCCACTGCTCGACACCGCCAATCCGGCCTACTTCTCACACCGGGTGCGAGCCGACACCGGTCGCCAGGCAACGATCGCATGGCTGGAGGAATTATGACGACTCCCATCGCCCCCGATCTTGTCGCCGAGCGAGCAGCCGCGCTGCGGGACCGACTCAGCGATGCCGGAGCGCCCGACCTCAGGATCGTGGCGGTCACCAAGACGTTTGGGGCCGATGCCATCCGTTCAGCGGTGGCCGCCGGACTTCTCGACATCGGCGAGAACTACGCCCAGGAGTGTGTGGCCAAGATCGCCGAAGTCTCCGAACTTCCAACGCTCCATTTCATCGGCCATCTGCAACGCAACAAGATCCGCAAACTCGCGCCCGTGGTCGACGTCTGGCAGTCGGTCGATCGGTTCGAGGTCGGAGCGGAGATCGCCAAGCGTTCCCCGGGAGCGTCGGTGATGGTGCAGGTCGATATTTCGGGTGAGGAAACCAAGAGCGGCTGCGATCCCGACGAAGCCGATCATCTTGTGGAGAGACTCGACGACCTCGGGCTGGATGTAATCGGGCTCATGGGCATCGGCCCGATCGGGTCCCCTGAACTGAGCCGACCGGGCTTCCGGTTGCTCCGCTCGCTGGTCGACCGAAACGAGCTGAAGGAGTGCTCGATGGGGATGAGCGCCGATCTGGAGGTGGCGGTGGATGAGGGTTCCACCATGGTGCGTATCGGTCGTGATTTGTTTGGTGAACGCTCACCGAAGCAACCAACGCCCTGACCAGACTCGGGTATGCCCCCATCGGGGTGAACTCAAGGGGTAGATTCAACCCACAGAACCGACGAGGATATCCATGTTCAAAAAGGCGCTGATCTATCTGGGCCTGGGGCCCGATGAGGAATACGACCAGTTCGCTCAGGCCAGCGACCCCGTTGAGGCCGTGCGGCCGGTTCGAGATGCCGCTGTGCCTCGTCCATCGGGCACCGTTCACGCAATCGCATCCCCCCGACCCGGAACCAACGCCCCTGTGCGTCCGATCGGCACCGAGAATCGTCCTACCGCCGCGGCGCAATCTCCCACCGACGCCACTCGCACCACCGGATCGGCGGTGAAGATCGTCGAACCGCTCACCGTCAAGCCCCACGCCTCCAGTCCGACATCGTTCAATGAGGCCCAGGAGATCGGCGACCGCTTCAAAATAGGGCAGCCAGTCATCGTCAATCTGCAGGGTGTCGACCGTGATCTTCGTCGTCGCCTCATCGACTTCGCCAGCGGACTTTGCTACGCACTGGGCGGCAAGATGGACAAGGTCGCGACCCACGTCTACATGCTCACCCCAGCCGATGTCGAAGTCTCGGCGGCTGAGGCTCGTCGAGCGATCGACTGACACGGACCCATGGTTCTTTCACTGATCTGCACCGCGCTCTACATCTACCTGTTCGTGATCTTCGCGCGAATACTTCTGAGCTGGTTTCCACTCGACCCCAACGGGTTCGGGGCGGCCATAGCCGGCTTCTTGTATGTACTCACCGATCCGGTTCTGCTGCCGCTACGCAAGCTGATCCCTGGAGTGCGGCTGGGACGAGTGATGCTCGATCTGTCTCCGATCATCGCCATCATCGGAATACAGATCCTCGTGGGCATCATCTGCTGAACTTCGTCGGGCGGTCCCCCGTCTCTCGGTGCTGCGGCGTCTAGCATCACGGGATGGACGAAATCTCTGCTCTGTCGCTCGAAATCGAGTTCCACGAAAAGTTCCGTGGCTACGACCCCGATGAGGTTGACGTCTACGTCGACAAGGTGCGTAAGACAGCAGCTCTCGTGATGGGTCGAATCTCCGAACTCCACGACCGCGTGGATGCCGCCGAAACGAGGATCGCAGCGGGCCGGGGCGACTCAAGCGAAGAGACTCTGGCGCGCACCCTTCTGCTCGCACAACGGACCGCCGACGAACTGCTCGAGGGGGCCCGGGCCGAGTCCGATCAGGTCGTGGCCGAAGCTCAGGCCAAGGCATCAGCGTCGCTTGCCGAGGCTGAAGAACGTTCGTCGCGCGTGCTGGCCGAAGCCGAGACCGACCGTCGCGCCGTCATTGCGGAGGCCCAAGCCGAAGCCGAGGTGGCTGCGGTGCAGAGGCGCGAGCAGTTGGTTTCCGAAGTCTCGTCGCTGTCGGATGCGAAGGCCTTCCTCGACGACGACATCTTGATTCTGGAACGCCACCTCGAAGAGCAGAGGGCCAACCTGGCGTCGGTCTTGTCTTCGCTCTCGGCGATTCTCGACGACCCCGGCTCTCTCAGGGCCTCGCCGGCGCCGGCCACGAGTGGTGTCGATGCCGAAGAGGCATGGGCCGAACCCACACCCGAGCCTGAGTCCGAGATCGAGTCCGAGCCTGCGCCCGAAAGCGCCGAGCAGGAGCCGATTGCCGAGGCAGTCGTACCCGAGCCTGAGTCTGAGGTGATGGAAGCGGAGATCGTGGAGGTCGACTTCGCTCCGGCTGACATCGATACAGACACTGAGACTGGCACCGACGCCGATATCGACGATCCTGACCTCGACACGCCCGACTCCGACAATTCGATGTGGAGCGATTCTCCTGGATCCGAGGGGGAAGTGATCGACCTCGATTCGATTCCCACTCCCGACGCCGAGCTCGAGGAGCCCGAGTTGCCAACGTGGGATCCAGCCCCTCCACGCCTGCTCACCGCCGCCGACATGGTTGGCGACTCTCAGGTTGATGAACCCGTTGACCCGGGGCCCGCCACGGCTCCAGTTGGTGTCATCGAGGCCGAACCATTGTTTTCCGATCCGGTGGCGGAAACACCCGCCAGCGATGGCAGCCCCTCCGACCTGAGCGACGACGGCTCCATCTCCGAAGACAGCGACGCCTTGTCGGCTTTCTTCGACCAGGACGACGACGACATCGACCGGTCATGGTTCGGCCGTAGGCGTTGAGCCCCGGCGGCGGCGACGACCTGATCGAGGTCAGAGTCTCTGCTCATTCCAAACAGGTCAAGGTCCGACTCGACGGTGACCTTCTGCGTGTCTCGGTGGTCGAAGCAGCCGAGCGAGGCAAGGCCAACAGAGCAGTGGAAGCCGCAATAGCTGATGCGCTGGGTCTGCGACGGCGCGAGGTGAGGATCGTGTCCGGTGCAACCTCGAAGCGGAAGTTCGTGTCGATCGAAGGCATGGACCCAGCTCAGATCCGCTCAAGTCTTTTGGATTGACGCTCTTCGATGCGTCAGATCCGATGAGCATCGGTCTAC
>JAJCXW010000112.1 GCA_029263235.1 Acidimicrobiales bacterium | reverse complement strand
GGCTTCATCTCACGTGAGAGCGGTGACGACGTGTTCGTTCACTACTCAAACATCGAAGGCAGCGGCTACCGGTCGCTCGAAGAAGGCCAGCGGGTCGAGTTCGAGGTCGGTCCCGGTCGCAAGGGTGATGAAGCCCTTTCGGTCCGAGTGGTCTGATCGCAGTTTCTGCAACTGAGACCCGGGTTCCCGACGGAGCCCGGGTCTTTGTATTTTTCTGATCAGCGATTGTTTCGACGTACCTCAGGTATGACCTTCGTGGCGAGTAGCTGCATCGATTCGGTCTCCGGATAGTCGCTGCACCACGGATAGAAGCCGGTTGATCCCAGATCTATGTAGGTCTGAAGCTTCTCGGCAACCTGCTCGGGGGTGCCAACCAAGTTTCCGGCCCGCCACGACTCGTAATCCTCGCCGTAAAAGGAGCGACTGCCGCCGTCGATGATCTCTTGGTCGTCTTCACGAATGAAGACTTCGGGCGACCACGTCTTCTGGATTTCGTCGTAGTCGCGGCCCACGGCATCGCAATGTCCACGCAGCACGTCGCACTTGTGGCGGAACTCGTCGGGCTTGCCCCCGAAGTTCGACGCGTCGGCGAGTCGGGCCACGACCCGCAGCGTGAGTTGCTCGCCGCCCCCTCCGATCAACACCTGTGGCCGGGGCTGCTGCAAAGGCTTTGGGTCGCACTGCGCTCCATCGAGGTCGTAGTGGCGGCCGTGATAGCTGACCTCGGGCTCACTCCACATGGCGGTGACGATCTCCACTGCTTCCTTCATCATCCTGATGCGGTCGGCGGGCGGGTCGAAGTCGAAGCCGTAGCCCTTGAACTCGTGGTCGTACCACCCGGCGCCGACCCCCCAGATGAGGCGGCCGTTGGACATCACATCGATGTTGGACGTGATCTTGGCCGTGAGCCCCGGCTCTCGGTATGGAGTGCATGTGACCATCTGACCGAGCATGATCCGGCTGGTGACCTGTGAGATCGCGGCGAGAGTGGTCCAGCACTCGAACATCGTCTCGTTGGCCGGCACCGGAACGTTGTGGAAGTGGTCGTAGACCCAAAGCGAGTCGTAACCAAGTTCCTCGGCCAGCTGTGCCACTTCGATCGACTTCGCCCACTTCTCGACCGGGTCAGCGATCGAGGTGAGCTCCATCTTCCAGCCCTGGGGAATGAATACGCCAAAGGTGAGGTCCATTCCTGTTGTCTAGTCGATCCGTGACCTTTGGCCCTAGACAGGCAACGAGCCGCGGCGGACGGTCGGAACAAGGGGGTGTCGCCAACATGACGCATCACGATTCCAGCCATGGGGCCGCCGTCGAGAACGGGGGGTACCAACAGAGTCGAATACTGGTCGATTCCCCCGACGCTGAAGCCGTCTTCGACCGCGACATCCTGTCGCGCATGGGACACGGAATATTGGCGTGTCACGGACCCGACGTGGGCACGATCTGCCCGATCCTCGATGAGGGGCATTGCGACATGGTCGACGACGCCCACGGCGTGATCTTCCAGCTCGACCTCGACCGGGCACAGCACCGAGACATCCTGACCCGCTACGTGGAGGTTCTCGACCCGGGGATACCTATTCGTGCGAAGGTTCGCCCTGGTCAGGACCAACGTTTTGCCGATCTGTTGGACGGCCTCGAGGTCTGGACCGAAGAACCGTCGGTGGCTGATCTCGACGCGTTCTCGTCGAGGGTCGAGGCCTACGAGCGAACCTCGCTGCCTGAATCCGATCAGTAGGTCGACCCGGCTGGTATTGCTGCCATCGGACAGGTGATCAGCGACGGCAGGTGGCGGAGAATCGATCCGCTGAGAGCGGCAATTGCCAGGGATGGATGATGGTTCCCCACCACGACCATTCCAGCCGCGTGCTCCTCACACGCATCCGCGAGCTCACCTGTGGGTAGACCCCTACGAACCTCCCCCTGAATCGAAAGATCCGGGAACCTCGATCTGGCGTCGTCGACCAGTTGCTTCATCGAGGAGGCGTTGGCCCGATGAATCGCGACGACGTCAATGGGAAGATCGGGATCCAAGTAGGACGGGGGTTGGTTCACGGCCACCAGTCCGAGGCGTAGACCGTAGGTCCGGCCCAGTTCAGCCGCCCATGCCAGATGCGTGGACGTTAGGTCGGCGGTTCCGCTGATCCCGACGATGACCGGGCCCTCGATGGGCTTTGGCTCCGTCGACGGGTTGGTGACGATCAGCGGCACTTCGCATCGGTGGAGGAGCCTTCCGGTGATGGATCCGACATGGAGCCGGGTCCATCCCGTATGCCCTTGATGACCAACCACGATCGTTGCCGACCCGTGGCTGGAGGCGACGGCCATCAACGCGTTGGCGCCGTTCTCGTCGCGCATCTCACAAACCGGGGCCCTTCCGGCGTCGACGGCGGGACTCACCCAGTCTCCGTTCAGCAACTCGAGGTGGTGGGCCCTCACCTTGTCGAAGTTCACCTGCACCGCGGCCGCCACGAGTTGTTCAGCAGGCGAGAAACCATGAACGGCTATGAGCTCGCCGACTCTGTGTTGCGCCGCCGCCCAGCTCAAGGCAACCCTTGAGCCCTCGGACCCGTCGACACCGACAATCAATCGCTCGAAGCTGACCATGATCTCGTCTCCTTCTGTGCGGTTCTCCTCGTTTGGGGTTTCACCCAATTTCACCACATGGCGTACGTTGATGCCATGGCGCGACCTGACGAAACGACGGCTTTCTACAA
This sequence comes from Acidimicrobiales bacterium, assembly GCA_029263235.1. Taxonomy (GTDB): domain Bacteria; phylum Actinomycetota; class Acidimicrobiia; order Acidimicrobiales; family Aldehydirespiratoraceae; genus SZUA-87. Next base: position 4,490 of record JAJCXW010000112.1, on the reverse strand, counting down.
CCCCCTCGACCCCGGGTATGTGGCCGATCCCTTTCCCCATCTCTCAGAGATGAGAGATCTGGCTCCGGTACAGCAGACCCTCGCCGGTCCGTGGGCGCTCTTCCGATATGACGACGTGTTCAGGCTGCTGAGAGATCCCGCGCTCAGCGTCGACGACGTGAACGCCGACCTCAGTGCGTCGCAGCGGGCCGTGATGTTCGAGGAAGTGTTCGGAGACGACATCGTGCGCACCGACACGTCGATCCTCAACACCGACCCTCCCGACCACACCAGGCTCAGGCGTCTCATCTCCAAGGTGTTCACCCCGCGTGCCATAGAAGCGCTTCGTCCGATGATCCAAGGGCTCGTCGATGAGGCGCTCGATCAGATGGCAGCCGACGGCACGACCAACGTCGTCGACCGGTTGGCGTTTCCGCTTCCGTTCGATGTGATCTCCGAGATGATGGGCATGCCGGACTCGGATCGCGACCAGATCCGCGACTGGTCCGAGGCCCTGGTGAAGACCCTCGACCCGATTCTCACCGAGGACGACATTCGGGCTGCTCACAGCGCGAGCATGGCGATGGATGCTCACATCACCGAGGTGATCGAATGGAAGCGATCCAACCCCGGCGACGACCTGATGACACGGCTCATCGAGGCCGAGGAGGACGGCGATCGTTTGTCGGCCGCCGAGTTGCGCGATCAGGTGGTTGTCCTGTTCGTCGCCGGTCACGAGACCACGGTGAACCTGGTGGGCACCGGAATCTACGAGTTGCTCCGACACCCCGACCAGCTGAACCGATGGCGTGACGATCCGTCGATCTCGCCAACCGCGATCGAGGAACTCCTGAGATTTGTTTCGCCGGTTCAGTTCTCACGACGAATCGCCACCTCCGACATCGAATATGGCGGACAGACCATCGGGAAGGGATCGTTCGTTCTCGCCGGTCTGGCCTCGGCCAACCGAGACGAGAGCCACTGGGGCCCTACCGCCAATCAGCTCGACCTGACGCGTGAGACCGCCGGCACTCATCTCTCGTTCGGCAACGGCATCCACTACTGCTTGGGGGCTTCCCTGGCGAAGCTCGAAGGCCGGATCGCCATCGGCTCGTTCATCGAAAGGTTCCCCGACGCCCGAGTTGTGGGCGAGCCCGTGTGGAACGGTCGGATCAATCTTCGTGGCCTGCAAGAGCTGATGGTCGATGTCGAAGGCACCGGCTGACAACGCCCGGTCTCGTGGCTCGCAACGGGTGAGACTATTGTTCGCAGATGCGCGAACTCGTATACACCCGTGGACTCCTGCCCGCCATCGACCGCTATGCCGACAAGGTCGGGTTCATAGACTCCGACTATCACGGAACATACGCCCAACACGGCGACCGGGTTGCTCGTCTCTGTCGGGCCTTGAGCACCGAGCTCGGGATCGGGCCTACTGACCGCTTCGCGGTAATGGCCACCAACAGCCACCAGTATCTCGAGCTTTACCACGCAGCGTTCATGGGTGCCGGGGTGATCAACCCCCTCAACCTGCGCCTTGCCGGCAAGGAACTCGACTACATCGTGCGCGACTCCGGCACCGAAGTGGTGTTCGTGGATGCCTTCTTCGCAGGGTTGTTCGCTCAGGCCATGGAGGCCTCCGACGGCCCCAGCCCGATTCGTCACGTTGTGCTCATCGGCGATGCCGACGTGCCCCACGACATCAAGTACGAGGACCTCATCGCGTCGGTCGACCCGGTGTTCCCCAACGAACCAGAAGAGACCGATCCGGTTGTTCTCATGTACACCGGAGGCACCACCGGGCTGCCCAAGGGTGTCCTCGTGGAGCACCGGGCCGAGATGCTCAACCTCTACCACGTGGCGATGGTGCTCGATTTCGACGAGACCGCCGTCTACATGCATCAGACACCGATGTTCCACGCGGCATCCATGGGCGGAATCCTCGGCATACCGTCGGCGGGGGCCACCACCTTGTTCATGCCGTTGTTCGAGCCGGCAGGAGCAGCGGCTCTCATCGAGGCCCACAAGGTCAGCCAGACGGTGATGGTGCCGACCATGATCGGCATGGTTCTCAACCACCCGGACTTCCGGAGGGAGCAGCTCGACTCGCTTCGAGTCTTGACCTACGGAGCGTCTCCGATGCCGGCCGCCATTCTCGACAGTCTGCTCGACCTCTATCCCGACCTCGATCTCACCCAGGGCTACGGCATGACCGAGTCGTCGTCGGTGCTCACTTGGTTGGGTGCTGCCGATCACCGAATCGGCGGCGATCGGCTGCGATCGGCCGGTCGTCCGCTTCCCGGGGTCGTTCTCTCGATCCAGAACGACGATGGCACCGAGGTCGAGAAGGGCCAGACCGGCGAAGTGTGTGCCAAGTCCGGCAACTACATGCGCGAGTACTGGAACAAGCCCGAAGCGACCGCCGAGGCCTTCGCCGGAGGCTGGTACCACACCGGCGATGCCGGCTACATCGACTCCGACGGCTTCCTCTACCTTGTCGACCGTGTGAAGGACATGATCGTCACCGGCGGCGAGAACGTGTATTCAGCCGAGGTCGAGAGCGCAATCTCGAAGCACCCCGCTGTCCAGCAGGTTGCTGTCATCGGCATTCCCCACGACACGTGGGGTGAGCAGGTCCACGCCGTGGTCGTTCTTCGAGATGGGGCCGAAGCCACCGAAGCCGAGATCATCGACTTCGCCCGAGAGGAGATCGCCGGCTACAAGTGCCCGAAGTCGGTCGAGTTCAGCGACGAACCGCTCCCTCTGTCCGGGGCCATGAAGGTACTGAAGCGCGACCTTCGGGCGCCCTACTGGGAAGGCCACGGGCGGGGCGTCAACTAGGCGAAGGCGGCCGGTCGAAGACCGAGCCGTAGGCCATCAAGCCGGCGATACCACCGGTGTGCACGAACACCACATTGTCGTCGGGGTCGAAACGTCCGTCACGGATCATCGCCATGAGGCCGGCCATGGCCTTGCCGGTGTAGACCGGATCGAGGAGAAGACCCTCGGTGCGGGCCACGAGTTCGACCGCGTCGAGCATCTCTGTGGTGGGTAGGCCGTAGCCGGGCCCGACATGGCCATCGTCGACCACGACCATCTCTCTGGTCACCGATCCGGGTGCTCCGATGATCTCGGCGGTCTTCACAGCGACATCGAACACGAAGGCCGACAGGTCGTCTGCCGGCATGCCGGCACTCACGCCGGTGACAGGTATTCCGGATTCGAGACCGGCGAAGCCCGCAACCAGTCCGGCTTGGGTGCCGGCGCTCGCCGTGGCGTGAACCACGTGGTCGATGCGGACGCCGAGAGATTCAGATTGCTCGACCAACTCGATCGCGCAGTCGACGTAGCCGAGTGCCCCTACTGCGTTTGATCCACCGATCGGGATCAGGTACGGCTCAGCTCCGGACTCGCGAAGCTGATGTTCACAGATGTCCATGGCCTCGAAGAGGTCGGTGCCTTCAGCCAACTCGATGATCTCCGCGCCGAGGATCCGGTCGAGGAGCACATTCCCTCCGACCTCATAGGTGGAGTCGGCGATCGGGTGGCGATTCTCGAGCAGCAACACGCATCTGAGTCCGGCGCGGCCGGCCGCCGCCGCAGTCTGTCGAGCGTGGTTGGATTGCATCGCCCCTGTGGTGATGACCGTGTCGGCCTCACGCTCGATCGCCTCTCCGATCAGGAACTCGAGCTTGCGTGTCTTGTTGCCTCCGGTGGCCAGCCCGGTGGCGTCGTCTCGCTTCACGAAGATGCTGGGACCGCCCAGCAGACTGCTGAGGGCCGTTAGATGCTCGAGGGGAGTCGGGAGGTGTGCGAGATCGATCCGTGGCAGATCGTCGAGGTGCATGAGAAGAAGTTACGCCACCGGGTGTGACCCGGAGGCAGCCATGTGGAATTCTTCGCTGATGGTCACAAACGAAGAAGATCCGATTCAGTCAATGCTCGAGAATGTGCCCCTCACGGTGAGGCACCAACTCGACGCGCGGGCGAGCCATCCCGAGATTGGCGACAGCGTGTTCTTGAGGACCAGGGACGACGAATGGAGCTACCGGAGGCTGCGCGACACCGCGAGTGCCACCGCCCATTTCCTCCTGAACAGAATCGGAGCGGCCGACGGCGGCCAACAGGGTCGGGTCGCCATCCTCGCCGACAACCGGCCCGAATTCGTCGCAGTATTCGCCGGCTGCGGTGTTGCCGGCCTCAACCTCTTCGGCATCAATACCGGCCTCAGGGGCGAGACTCTCGCCGGGGTACTCAACCAATCTGGAGCCAAAGTACTCATCGTCGACCCCGAGTATCTGCCGCGGGTCGAGCAGGTGATCGACGACCTGACGATCGACCGGGCCGATGTCTTCCTGCTCATCGACGGCTCGGACGACGACGACCTGTGGTCACACATCGACACGGGCAATCCCGAGCTGCTTCAGTTCCCCGAGGTCGACGTTCAGCCAGAGACGCCGTTGATGGTGATCTACTCATCGGGCACAACCGGTCTGCCCAAGGGCATCAAC
>JAJCXW010000111.1 GCA_029263235.1 Acidimicrobiales bacterium | reverse complement strand
GCCGCAGGCTAGCCCGTGGAAGTGACCCGCTCTGCACGGGAACGAGGTGCGACCCATCAGCGGATCGACCCAGGACACTTGCCGACGAGTCGCGGGGGTAGGGTCGCCCGAGTGAACGATCTCCTGCGTGTGTGCGTGTTTTGTGCGTCGTCGAGCGGTACCAATCCGGAGGTGACCGAAGCCACGATCGAGCTGGGCCGGCTACTCGTCGAGAACGACCTGGAGTTGGTCTACGGCGGAGGCGCTGTGGGCCTGATGGGGCTCATAGCCGACACCGTGATCGACTCCGGTGGCACCGTCACCGGCGTGATCCCGAGCGGACTCTTCTCCAGCGAGATTGCCCATCGGGGAGTGACCAGCCTGGAGGAGGTCGGATCGATGCACGAGCGCAAGTCCCGCATGTACGAACTCTCCGACGCGTTCATTGCGCTCCCCGGCGGGTTCGGCACGCTCGACGAGCTCGCCGAGGTTCTCACCTGGAGTCAGGTCGGCCTTCACTCCAAGCCGATCGGGGTTCTCGACGTGGGCGGATTCTGGCAGCCGCTGATGGATCTGTTCGACAACGCCGTGAGGCAGTCGCTGCTCAAGAAGTCCAACCGTCAGTTGCTGGTGAGTGCCGACTCCCCCTCCGATCTGCTCGAAGCTCTGGCCCGACACGACCCGGTCAAGGAACCCAAGTGGATCGACCAGCAAACCGGTTAGACAACGCTCTGTGAGCCAGTAGCGTCCGCTGAATGACCGAAGCACCGTCCCCCAGAACCAAGGTGCGACGCGGGGCCGACCGCGCCGACTACGAACGCGACACGATCAACGCGATCCTCGACAGCGCGATGATCGCCCACGTGGGCGTCCAAACCGACGACGGACCTCTCGTGTTGCCGATGGCTTTCGGACGCGACGACACCAACCTCTATCTGCACGGCGCGCTTGCCAACCATCTCATCGCCAGCGGCACCGGTCAGCAGATCTGCGTGACCGTCTCCCATGTCGACGGTCTGGTGATGGCCCGCACTCCTTTCCACAATTCGATGAACTATCGATCTGTGGTGATTCGGGGTGAGGCAACTCAAATCGAGGAGCCCAGCGAGCAGTTGCGGGCGCTGAAGATCATCACCGATCACGTCGTGGCCAACTGGGACCTCGGGCGTCCCGTGTCCGACCTGGATCGGAAGCTCACACGGGTGATATCGGTTCCTCTCGCCGAGGCGTCATCCAAGAGTCGCAGCGGCGACCCGATCGACGATGAAGAAGACATGGCCGGTCCGTGGTGGGCGGGAGTGATCCCGGTCAGCACTGTGGTGGGTGAGCCCCGAACTGCCGCCGACTACTCAGGCGATCGGCCGGTGCCGGATTCGTTCGCTGCTCTTCAAACAGAGTCGCCACTCTGATCACAGCACCTCTCTGATCACAGCACTTCGAAGGCTGCCCTCAGCTCGGCCACGAAGGCCTCCGGCTGCTCCCACGCCGCGAAGTGGCCGCCCTTGTCGAGTTCGTTCCAGTAGCCGATGTTGGTGTAGCGCTGCTCGGCCCAGCGGCGGCTGCACTTGATGATCTCCTTCGGGAAGATGCTGCAACCGGTCGGTACCGACACGGTGCCTGCAGCGAAGTCATCGAAGCTTTCCCAGTAGAGCCGAGCCGACGAAGTCGCCGACTTCGTGAACCAGTAGACCGAAATGTTGTCGAGGATCTGGTCGCGGGTCAGGGCGTTCTCGGGATGACCATCACAGTCGGTCCAGGCCCAGATCTTCTCCACGATCCAGGCTGCCTGACCGGCCGGTGAGTCGGTCAGTCCGTAGCCGAGGGTCTGAGGGCGGGTGGCCTGCTGTTTCGAATATCCGGAATCCCACTTGTCGTAGTGGCCAAGCGCCTCGAACGCTTCCACCTCCTGGGGTGTGGGATCGGTCATCGACTCCGGAGTCGGCCCGGCCACCGGCATGTTCGTGTGGATCGCTCGGCAGTGACCGAGGTCCTGCACTCCTATCGCAGTGGTGATCGCAGAGCCCCAGTCGCCCCCCTGGGCCACGTATCGGTCGTAGCCGAGGCGCACCATCAGCTGATCCCACATGCCAGCGATCTCACCTGCTCCGGTACCGGACGACGACGGCTTGCCGCTCCACCCGTAGCCGGGTATCGATGGCATCACGAGATGAAACGCCTGATCGGGCGAACCACCATGACTCGTGGGGTTGGTGAGTGGCTCCACAACCTCTCTGAACTCGATGGTCGAACCGGGCCATCCATGCGTCAGAATCAGCGGGGTCGCATCGGCGTGGGGCGACTGCACGTGATGAAAGTGGATGTCGACGCCGTCGATCTCGGTCATGAAGCCGGCAATGGCATTGAGACTCGACTCACAGCGACGCCAGTCGTAGCCGTCGGCCCAGTAGTCACAGAGCTCGCGGGTATAGGCCAGCGGGGTCCCCTGTGACCAATCGTCGACCGGTTCGCTCTCCGGCCAGCGGGTACGCGCCAGACGCTCCCGTAGATCGGCGATGTCGGCCTCGGCAACATCGATGGTGAATGGTCGGATCTCTTCGCTCATCGGGCCATCGTCGCCCGATCGAACTGCGCCGGGCAAGACGGCGCTGGATCAGGGCCGCGCCGACACCGGGAGAAGCGTGGCGTTTCCGACGACATCGAACGGGACCACTGCCGGCTCAGCTCCGGTCATGTCGATCATCGCCGGTGCCATCACCACCGACTCATCGCCGAATGACTGCATTCGGTTGACAACCAGATGCGTATCGGAATAGCGGATCGAGTCGATCCACGAATCACCGAACTCAACCCCGGCAAACTCGATCGGCAAGGCGAAGACCACCTGTCCGGTGGTGAGATCCATACCCTTCACGACCCACGGATCGCCCATCAGGACGAACTCACCGGATGCCTCGTCGTAACCCAAGTCGGGGCCCTCAGCCCACACCACCTGACTGCCGTCGGGCGACAACGCCGCGCTGACCACTGACGGAGGAGAGGCGTAGGCGAGATTGTCGGTCGGGCTGGGTCGCGTGAGTTGGTTACCCGTGGTGTCGATGTAGATCACCGACTCGGTCTGATCGGCCCAGCCGCTCACCACGGCCATTCCCTGACTCGACCACTCGACGGCCCCCACTCCGTACTCCGGTCCCCAGGCCCATCCGAGACGAGTGATCGTGCCGGTGTCGAGCCCGATCGCCAAGATGTCGCCCGACTCCATCGAGGGGTCGAAGGCTTCGGCAGCGATGATCGATTGCTCGCCGCTGATCACCGCGAGACCAAACAGGCTGGAGACACCGGCGATCACCTCGCGGGTTCCGTCGTGGTGGTATCGCGCTATGTGGGCCGGGGTGAACGGCTCGTCGGTGGCCAGGTTCTCTTGGGATATCACGGTCAGGTCGTCGGCCACGTACGCCACCCGCACCGGCCCAGCCGCCACCTGCTCAACGGATGTGACGATCCGGCCGTTGGCCGAAGGACCAACCGACCGGATCGTGTTGCCGTCGGCCATCACCAGAGATGGAAAGCCCAGATGCGGACCTACGGGCGCCTCGGTCGTCGTAGTGGTCGGTTCGAGCGTGGTGGTCGTCGGGGTGGGGGGTTGGAGAGTGGTGGTGGATTCGAGGGTGGCCTGGGTCGTGGTCGTCAGGGTGCTGGATGTCGACTCCGGGCCCGTGGTGGACGACGGAATCTCGATCCCCGAAAACACGTTGGACGACCCTCCGCATGCTGTCGCTAGGAGCGTCATCGACAACACCGTCGATAGCGCCAAGGATGCCTTGGTCAGCGTTCGGCTCACGTTGTGAGTGTACGACTATTCCGGTGGTGCGGCGGCCAACGTGCCGTCGGCAACAGCCGCTTCGAGCACAGCCTCGACTGCGACCCAAACCCGGCTCAGACCGGTGGCCATGGCCCCGTTGATCTGCTTCACCTGATCGAGGGCAATTCCGTGGCGGCGCCAACTTCCTCCACCTGTAGACAAGTTGAGCATGAGCGGCTGGAGACGGTCGCAGGCGTAGGCAAACACAGCCTCAGGCGTTTGTCGTGCCTCGTATTCATCCCAGGCTGCGCGCAGTTCCCCGCCCTCGGGCTCGGGGAGCATCCCGAACAGTCGATCTGCCGCGGCTTGTTCGGCCACGGCTGCTTCGGCCCGGGCCTCAGAGTCGTAGATGAACACATCGCCAGCGTCGATCTCAACGATGTCATGGACGAGCAGAATCTTCATCACCCGTTCGAGATCGATGGGCTCGTCGGCCAACGGCGCCAGTGTGAGCGCCGTCATGGCCAGATGCCATGAGTGCTCGGCCGAGTTCTCCTGACGACTCCCGTCGGTGAGCAGGGTCTGGCGAAGAACGTTCTTGAGCTTGTCGATCTCGAAGATGAACCTCAGTCGCTCCGCTAGTTCGGTGTCGACCCCAGCAGTCACATCGAGTGCTGTCTCTGCATCCATCAAGTACTCCGGTCTGCTGAAAGTTTGTGGGCACGAGCGGCGATTCGCTCGGCACCGATCGTGCCGCAGATCTCGTCGAATCCCTCCGTTGGGCCATGCCATTCAATCTCGTCGACCGTCGCGCTGACCGGCGCGTCGAGAGAAACGGTCGCGATACATCGAAACAGCTCGGCATCGGCCCGATTGGCCGCGAGGGTCGCGGCCAGCTTGGCGGCGCCACGCACCTCGACATCCCAGTCGGCCGCGTCGTCCGGCACGTTGTCGATACTTCCGTAGCGACCCAACACCGCCGCCGCCGACTTGGCACCCCATCCGGGCAGACCGGGGAATCCGTCGGCGGCGTCTCCGACCACACCCAAGTAGTCGGGAATCGACTCCGGAGGGACTCCGAACTTCTCCACCACACGGGCTCGATCAAACAGGATCTCGCGACGGCGATCGAGTTGCACGACCCGGCCGTCGGCGGTGACGCATTGCGCGAGGTCCTTGTCGGGGGTGCAAATGATCACCTGCTCCACACGTGGGTCGGCCGCGGCCATCGCAGCACCGGCAGCCATGCCGTCGTCGGCCTCATGGGTGGTCTGGGGCCACACCGCGAATCCGGCCCTGGTGAGCAATTCCTCGACCTCGGGAAACTGAGCGTAGATGTCGGGGTCGATGTCACTGCCATCCTTGTAACCGTCGTAGAGGTCGTTACGAAACGACCGAACCACATGGTCGGTGGCGACTCCGATGTGGGTGGCCCCACCCGCCACCAGGTCGAGAATGGTGTTGAGCACCCCTCTCTGAGCCCCGTGTCGAGGATCACGATTGAATTTCGCGAAGTGATATCGAAACAGTTCGTAGGTTCCGTCGACCAGGTGGACCTTCATGGCGATCGAGCCTTCCACACCCGGCCCACCGATGCGCCATGATGCCTGAGATGCATCTACCGCCAACCGGACTGCCGATCGAGGACGAGATCGACTCGATTCGATCGTCGCTCGCCGACTCCAGTTCGATGGTGCTTCAGGCCGAACCCGGTGCCGGCAAGACCACTGTCGTACCCCTTCGACTTCTGGACGAGCCATGGTTGAACGGTCGGCGAATCGTGATGCTCGAACCGCGACGAGTGGCGGCTAGGGCCGCGGCGCGACGCATGTCGTCGATGCTCGGCGAGAGTCCGGGCAACACCGTCGGCTGGGTTACGCGTGACGATCGTGTGGTTGGACCATCCACCAGGATCGAGGTCGTCACCGAGGGTGTCCTCACGGCCAGGCTCGTCGACGATCCATCCCTTTCCGGAACCGGTCTCGTGATCTTCGACGAGTTCCACGAGAGGAGCCTCCCCGGCGACACTGGCTTGGCCTTGGCGGCCGACGGGCTGCGGCGGGGGCAACACGATGCGCGAATCCTCGTCATGTCGGCGACGCTCGATGCCGATTCGGTATCCCGCTTCATCTCGCTGACCGACGATCCCGCGCCGGTGGTCAGCGCACCAGGCCGGACGTATCCGGTGGATGTCAGATGGCGGCCACGCCGCCGACGCGATCCCTTGGTGCCCACAGTCGTACGGGCGATAGACGAGGCCCTCACAGAACCCGGAAGTGTGTTGGTGTTTCTTCCCGGCGTGGGCGAGATCAAGCGCACCGAGCAGGCGCTCAGGGGCCGGCTCGGCCCCAACGTCGCCCCGGTGATGCCACTTCACGGGTCGCTTCCGGCGGTGGAACAAGATGCCGCTATTGCCGCTGGTCCTGATCGAAGGATCGTGCTCGCGACCGACATAGCCGAGTCGAGCCTGACCGTCGCTGGCATCAGCACCGTGGTCGATGCCGGACTCAACCGCGTTCCTCGGTTCGATCCGGGCACCGGAATGACCGGGCTTCTGACCACTGCTGCGTCGCGGGCCTCAGCCGAGCAACGGGCCGGACGCGCCGGACGGACCGGGCCAGGCGTTGCGATCCGACTGTGGTCGAAGGTTGAGCACGGTTCCCGTCCGGCCTTTCTGCCTCCCGAGATCACGCAGGTCGATCTGGCCGGGTTGGTCCTCGATCTGGCCCGACGCGGGATGGTCGACCGACTCGCTCTGCCGTTCATCGATCCACCGCCCGAGCGAGCCTGGGCCGAAGCGGCGTCGCTTCTTCGTCTACTCGGTGCGCTCGACTCGGACGGTGCCGCCACCCCTCTGGGCATTCGGATGGCCCACGTTCCGGCACACCCGAGGCTGGCCCGGATGATCGAAACGTCCCGTCATCCGTGGCTCGGGTGCCTGCTCACCACTCTGCTCGATGAGCGAGACATTCTCAGGGGCCGACCCAGTGAGCTCCCGGCCGACCTCTCCGACCGGCTCGAACTGTTGCTCGACCCCCACCTCACTCACCCATCGGCCGACGGACGTGCCATCGACGAAGCGCGCGATCGAGCCTCTCGCTTGGCCCAGCGCCTCGGTGTGGCTCAGACGGCTGTCGATCCCAACGACGCCGGGGCTGTCCTGGCCACCGGCTTTCCCGACCGTGTCGCCCGACGGAAGCTCCGGGAGAAGGGTCGGTTCGTTCTGGCCGGAGGACGAAGCGTGAAGCTGCCCCGCGGCGATTCTCTGGAGGATGCCGCTGGTCTGGTGGCAGTCGACCTCGGGGGTCGAACCAAGGATCCGATGATCAGCCGCGGCGCCCGACTCGAAGCACGAGTCGACCATCTCGTCTACGCCACGCCTGATCTGGATGCCACGGTCGCGGAAGTCGAATCCGCGTGGGGCATCAAGCCCGCCGCCGGCGGCAGTCACGATGGTCTCGGTACCCGCAACCATCTTCTGTCTCTCGGTGAGGGGACCTACCTCGAGCTGGTCGGGCCTGATCCCTCTCAGCCACAACCCGGTATGCCCCGACCATTCGGGATCGATGAACTCGACTCACCGCGCCTGGTCACGTGGGCTGCTCGGGTCCCCGACATCAACCTTTGGATCAACTGGGCCAGGGACCGAGGGTTCGACCCGGGCGATCCCGTCGAGATGCAGCGAACCACACCAGCAGGCGAGGTCCTGCGTTGGCGTCTGACCTTTCCGACGGGCGGCGACGGCGTGATGCCGTTTCTCATCGAGTGGCCGGGCATCACCCCTGCGGCATCGGCGACCCCGGGCTGCATGTTGATGGCGCTCGACCTGGCCCACGACAATCCGGCGGTGGGCGTCCGAATCGGGGAACACGCCCTGCCCATCGAGGTGAAGCCCGGTGCGCCATCGATCACCGCCACTGTGATGACCCCGAACGGGGTCGTGGTGATCAGGAGCTGACTGGAGTTGGTTCTTGCACCAGCTCGATGAGGGTCCCGAAGGAGTTCTTGGGGTGAACGAACGCGACTGTCGTTCCTCGTGATCCGGGACGGGGGACCTCATCGATCGCTCTCGCTCCGGCCGCAACCATCTGGGCGAGAGCGGAGGCACAATCGTCGACCCGGTAGCCGATGTGGTGCAGCCCCTCACCGCGTCGTTCGAGGAACCGACCGATCGGCGAGTCGGCCCTCGTCGGTGTGGTGAGCTGGATGTAGCTCTCGGCCACCTTGATCAGCGCTTCCTCGACACCGTCGGGCTCGACAATCTCGCGGTGCTCCACCGTCGCCCCGAACGCCGCTGCGTAGTAGGCGACCGCGGCATCGAGGTCGTTGACCGCGATGGCCACATGGTCGATTTCGGTGAGGATCATTCGCGGATGGTACACGGCCACTGTTGGTGACCTTCCGGGACATGCTCACCGGAGAATGCCACAATCGGGGTAGCCGCTCTTCGACCGCTACCCTTCGTGGTCAACCCGAGAATGGACCGGATCATGGATCTGACCCCCGAACAGTTGGAGCTAGCCGAGTTCACCGTTCTCGACGACGGCGGATTCGCCGCCGACGAGGTCCGTTCGATGCTGCGCCAGGTAGCCGAGCAACTCCGATCGGTCGAGCGCGACGGAGTACGCGGGGTGGCCGACTCAGTCGGAGCCGTACTCGATCAGGCAGTGAAGTCCGGTGACGACATCGTGGCTCGAGCCAACACCGACGCCGACGCCATCAGACAAGCCGCCGATGCCGACGCCGAAAGAATCAACGCCGATGCCGCCGAGGTGGCGGCCAAGACCCTCACCGAGGGCGAGAAGACCGTGGCCAAGATGATCGCCGACGCCGAGGGGCGCTCAGGGCTGATGGAGGCAGATGCCGAACGTTCGGCTCGTGCGAAATCGGCAACGGTGATATCGAAAGCTCAGCAACGTCTCGACCGACTGCTGGCTGCCGAGCGCGACGTCCACGACCGACTCACCACCGCCCTCTCCGACATACATGAGTCACTCGACCGCGCCGGGATCGACCAGGCACGCGAGCTGGCTCTCACCGTCGAGGACCCCGAGTCCGAGGATCCCGGTTCGGAAACCAGTTGGGCTGATGATCCCGACAACCCGGGAGATCCCAGCGATTCCAAGGGCTCCGAGGGCTCAGACCTCCTCAGCGAATCGGCCTGACCACCGAGCTGGCTTGATCACCGAGATGGACTGATCACCGAGTCGGCAGCAGTATTTCGGGCTCGTCGACGAGATTTCCGCGGATACTTCGATGTAACGCTTGTAATACTGTTGTCATTATTGTAAAGTAATTGAAACACGACATCGACCGGCGTCAAACCCGGAAAGTGTCGGAATGAAAGAGGCGTCGCCTCGTATCTGCCGGAAACTCATACCGCCCGCGCCCGGCAGGTCGAGATGGCGCCCCTTTCAGTTTTGGAGTCGATTCCCGAGGAAGCTCTCAAGTCAGCTCCCGGGTCAGCGTTCCAGCGAGTTTCCCTCGGCCAACGTCTTGCGGCCCTCGAGGGCTCGGCCCAGAGTCAACTCGTCGGCGTACTCGAGATCCCCTCCGACCGGCAGCCCGCTCGCGATACGGGTGACTCGAATGCCCATCGGCTCCAGGTACTTCACCAGCAGGCTGGCGGTGGCCTCCCCTTCGAGATTCGGGTTGGTGGCGATGATCACCTCATCGACATCCTCCTCACCGACTCGGGTCATCAACTCCTTGATCCGGAGTTGCTCGACACCGATTCCGTCGATCGGGCTGAAGGCCCCCTGAAGGACGTGGTAGCGACCTCGGAATTCTTGAGTCCGCTCGACCGCCACGATGTCCTGGCTGTCCTCAACCACGCAGAGCATTCGAGATTCTCGGCGGGGATCACTGCAGATCTGACACTCCTCTCCCCCTTCGGAGAGGTTGAAGCATCGCGCACAGAACGAAACCCGTTCTTTGGCCTCGGTGATGGCCTGCGCCAGCCGAAGCGCATCCTCAGTGGGCACCTTGAGCAGGTGAAAGGCCACCCTCTGTGCCGACTTCGGGCCGATGCCGGGGAGACGGCCCAGTTGGTCGATGAGTTCCTGGACCGAGGTCGAGTAGCTCACTGAGTCTCGGGCTCAGATGATGGGTCACCCGCATCGAGGCCCAGATCCCCGAGGCCCAGCCCCTCGAGTCCCGGTCCGCCAAGTCCCGGCCCGCCGAGCCCCCCGAGGCCCATGTCGGTCACGACCGCTTGCTGCTGTCGCTGGAGTTGGGCCGAGGAGTCGCGAAGGGCGGCCAGTACGAGATCCTCGAGCAGTGTCAGGTCGTCGGGATCGATCGCCTTGGGGTCTATCGACACGCTGTGAAACTCGTGGTGACCGTCGACCTCCACCTTCACCAAACCACCGCCGGCCATGCCTTCCACCACCTGATCGGCCGCGGCCTGGGCGCTGGCCATCATCTGCTGAGCCGATTCGAGCAGGCCGCCCAGATCGGGCATGCCTTCGCCAAATGGATTCGGGGGCGGCTGGTCGGTCATTTGAGTTAGTCCTCTTGGTCCTCGTTGGCGGGCATGAGCTCTGCTCCCGGAAAGGCCTGAGAGAGTTGCTCGAGGAGTTGATCCTCGTGGTCGGGGGCGTCGACCAGTTCGTGTAGGTCGATCTCTTCATTCGGGTCGGGGGCGGGGTCGGGGTCGGCGGCTGGCGCTCCGCTCTCTGGCGCTGGTACTTGCTCTGGCTCTGCTGCTTCAGGTGCTCGGTCTTTCAGCAACGCGCTCCAGAGGGACGCCAACTCTTCCTGGGATCGGGACCCTCCGCCGGTTCGCTCGCCGAGGAGTTCGTTGGCCTTCTCGATCACCTGATCCTTGGTGACCCCAAGATGCTTGGTGGCCATCGCCACGACCTCGCCCGCCGACGACGGCACAAAATTCGCGATGTCGAGAGCTGGATCTTCCTGAGACGACGGCAGGGACTGAGGGACCGGGGGCGGCAGCCTCGGGGGCGCTTCGGTTTGGATGTCGGCCAATGCCGCACCCGCCTCTGGAGTCGGCTCGGCCGAGCCGGACCGTCGGTTGGCCATGGCACGCCGAGCCGCAGCCGGACCCGCCGACCCGCCGACCGCAGCAGTGCTTGCTGCCGCTGCCTCTGGTTCTGCCTCTGGATCGTCTGATACGCCGGCCTCTGATACCCCGGCTTCTGTTGCCTCTGCCTCTGATACCCCGGCCTCGGCTGCGACCGGATCGGGCACGGCCGGCGGGGTTGCGGGTGCTGATGATCGGGACGGGGCGGCCGGCGGGGTGGGCGCGGGCGGGGTGGAAGCGGGCGGGGCCTGGTTGTCGCCGCCGAGACGGCGTTCGAGCTGTTCGATGCGTTGGGTCAGCGCCTCGACCGACTGGTCGGTCTCGACCCGGCACACCCGGACGAGCGCAACCTCGAGAGCAACTCGGGGATCGGGGGCCTGGCGCATGTCGATCAAAGCAGTGCCGATCGTCTCGAGTGCTCGGGTCATCCCCGCCGGAGACATCTGGGCGGAAAGTGCTTCGGCTCGTTGCCTGGCCCCGGCCGACAGAGTCGGGGGAGGCGCTCCCATCGCCATCAGGAACGCATCGCGAAGCCCGGCCACCGCGTTCTCGCCGATTCGCCGCGGATCTCTGCCGCGACCGGTGGCCTCGACCACGGCCCCCAGCGCCGCGGCCGCGTCATGATTGGCCAGGCCTTCGAGCAGGGCCGTGGTGGAGTTGTCGATCTCCACGACTCCGCCGGCGGCAACAACTCGGTCGAGAGCGGAAAGCGTGTCGCGCACCGACCCGCCGCCGCTCGTCACCACATGTTCGACGACGGCATCGTCGACATCGAGTTCGGCGTCGCCCACTATCCACCGAACGTGCGATTCCATCTCTTCGGCGCCGAGCAGACTCAGCTCGAACACCTGACACCGGCTCTGGATGGTGGACACCACCTTGTGGGGTTCGGTGGTTGCCAGCACCCACGTGACGTGGGAGGGAGGCTCTTCGAGAGTCTTGAGGAGCGCGTTCTCTGCGCCCGCCGTGAGCATGTGGACCTCATCGAGGATGTAGACCTTGGCCCGACCAGGGGTTCCGAGGCTCACCTTGGCGATGAGTTCGCGCATGGCGTCGACGCCGTTGTTGGAAGCAGCGTCGAGTTCGTGGAGATCGAACGAGCGTCCCTGCTCGATCGACAAGCAACTCTCACACTCACCGCAAGGCTCACCGTCGTCGGCCCCGTTGTCGCAGTTGAGAGCCTTGGCCAGCACCCGGGCCGATGATGTCTTGCCGGTGCCGCGCGGACCGTGAAGCAGATAGGCGTGGCCGACCTCTCCCTTGACCACCGCATTCTGAAGGGCCGACACAACATGATTCTGGCCCCGAATCTCAGAGAATCTCTGGGGCCGATAACGACGGTAGAGCGACTGATAGGCCATGTGATTCGACTCTACCCGGGCCGGGCCCACTGGCCCGCGGCAAAGCGCGGCGATGCCCGCTCCCGGGAGTGACGGCCAGGTGATCTGCGGCACACGAGATGGTCCGCTGAGAGCTGCTGCCTTCCGGCCCTGACTCGGTTCACAGG
>JAJCXW010000110.1 GCA_029263235.1 Acidimicrobiales bacterium | reverse complement strand
CTGACGCACCAGGAACTCACGTGAGTCTTCATGGCCGAAGCGGGGCCAGTGATGGCTGGCGAACAGAATGTCGGTCTGCGAGATGAACAGCTCGAGCGCCTCGTTGATGTACTTGCTCCACCCCAAGGCATCCCGGACCTGGGCCCCCCTCGGCGTGTAGAGGTTGTGCATGGTGTGGGTGCAGTTTTCCGCCATGCACAACAACCTCTTGTCGGGGAAGAGGAAGTTCATTTCGGCCGGGGCCTCACCGCCCGGGGTGTTCTGGAACACGATCCGAACTCCATCGACATCCAACTCGGTGCCGGTGATAGCCACTTCCTCGGTCGGGGCGATCAGCGCCGACGAAGCCTTCGGGACGACCTTGCCGAGACCCGAATCGACATGACCAAACGGACCCGGCTCGAGCATCGGCCCGAACATGTAGCCGGCCCGCCGCAACATGGCCGGCCCCGCGATCACATTCTCGCTCACGGCCTCCCGCAGGAAACCCTCCGGTGCGATGATTCTGACGTTGCCGGCGTCGACCTCCTCATTGGAGGTCACCCCGAGGATCCCACCGAAGTGATCGGCGTGGCTGTGGGTGTAGATCACCGAACTCACACGCCGCTCACCGAGCACAGAGTTGGCGAGATCCAGACAGGCCCGAGCGGTGGCACCGGTGGTGAGCGGATCGATGATGACCCACCCGTCGCGGCCGTCGATGAAGGTGATGTTGGAGATGTCGTAGCCGCGGGCCTGCCATACCCCGTCCGCCACCTCGAACAATCCGTGAACAGCGTTCAGCCGGCCTTGGCGCCAGAGACTGGGGTTCACCGAAGGTGGAGCGTCCTCGCTCTCACGTATGAAGTCGTGGGCGCCGATGTCCCAAGCCCGACGCCCGTCGCCGTCGATCACGCCGGTGGGATGTTGCGCCAAGAGGCCACGATTGGCGCGCTCGAAATCGCCGGGATCATCGAGTGACAGAACCGCCCCTGAGTCCTCATTGAGGCGGCGGGTGTGATCGGAGGCTGGCTTGGGGCTGCGCTCGGCGTCGGTCATGTTCGCAGTATTACGTACCTGACCCGTAGGGTCGGCATCGTGACCAGACGGGTAGCGCTTCTCCGTGGCCTCAACGTGGGCGGGCACAACAAGGTGCTCATGGCCGACCTGCGTGGCGTGTTCACGGCGCTCGGGTTCGACGATGTGGGCACCATCATCCAGAGCGGCAACGTGTGCTTCACCCAACCGTCCGGCCATCCCGGGGAATCGAACGAGTCCCGCCTGGCCGAGATCATCAGCGACGCCATCGGCTCCGAACTCGGCATCGAAACCTCAGTTGTCCTGCGAACCCCCGAGCAACTCGAGACGGCCATGGCAGCTCACCCCTACCCGGCGGGTGAGGTCGAGCCGAAGCTGCATCACATCATGTTTCTGGATTCGATTCCCAAACATGGCCTCGACCAACTGGCCGACGTGTCGCCCGCCGATCCACGCGCCCTGATCGGGCGCGAGATACATCTCGCCTACCCGCAGGGGTCGGCACGATCGAAACTCACCCTCAAGATCGTCGAGAGTCGTCTCGGGGTTGTGGCCACAGCCCGAAATCTTCCCACCTGTGAGAAGATCCTGGATCAGCTCGCAGGCTGACCCGGCGGGCTTGGGGATCAGCTACAGCCGCTGGTGGTGCCGCAGCCCGAACACACGAAACAGGCACCGGAACGTTGCATCGGCACTCCACAGGTCATGCAGAAGGGTGCGTTGGCCAACGATGGGGTGACCTTCGGGACCGTCGGGGCCGGCGGGGTGACGCTGGCGCGATCGATCGCAGCAGGCTCCGTAGGAGCGTCGTCGGCGCCCAACTCAAGTTGGGCCACCAGCTGAGAAGGCGACGGGACGGTGGGCGGATCAGGCGGAATGTCGCCGCCCTGCACAGTGGGAGTGACCTGCTCCATCACACCGGGCAAGGTCGGCTGGGTGCGTTCGTCGGTGGTGAGAATGCCCATCGAGGCCCGAGTCTCGGGGTCGAGATACATCACCGCCAGCTTCCGGAACAGATAGTCCATCAGCGAGCTGGCGATACGGACCTCGGGATCGTCGGTCATGCCGGCGGGCTCGAACCGCATGCCGACGAACGCCTCGACGAACGCCGACAGCGGCACGCCGTATTGCAGGCCGTGACTCAGCGAAATGGCGAAGGCGTCCATGATCCCGGCGAGGGTCGAACCCTGCTTGGAGACACGCACGAAGATCTCGCCCGGGCGACCGTCGTCGTATTCGCCGACCGTGACGAAACCCTTGCAATCGGCGACCCTGAACTCGAAGGTGCGGGAGTGGCGAGACCGGGCCAGACGCTCGCGAACCGGCTCGTTGATGATCGTCTCGACGATGCGCTCGACCACCTCGACGGGGTTGTCGGCGGCCCGGGCACCAGGGGTGTCGGCGTCGCTGGATGATCCGTCGCCGGTGGACAGCGGCTGGGCCACCTTGCAGTTGTCGCGGTAGAGAGCGACTGCCTTGAGGCCGAGACGCCACGACTCGATGAGCAGAAGCTCGACCTCTTCGACCGTGGCTTCTTCGGGAAGGTTGACGGTCTTGGAGATCGCTCCCGACAGGACCGGCTGGACCGCAGCCATCATCTTGATGTGACCGAGGTAGTGGATTGGATCGGTGCCGAGCGAGCAGGAGAACACTGGTAGGTGCTCAGCTGCCAGGCCCGGCGCACCGATAGCGGTGTGATGCTCGGTGATGTGATCGAGGATGGCTCCGGCTTCGGTGTCGGAGTATCCGAGGTGACGAAGAGCACGGGGAATCGTCTGGTTGACGATGTTCATGGTGCCGCCGCCGACCAGGCGCTTGAACTTGACCAGACCGAGGTCGGGCTCGATGCCGGTGGTGTCGCAGTCCATCAGCAGGCCAATGGTGCCGGTGGGGGCGAGCACCGAAGCCTGAGAGTTGCGCACGCCGTCGGTCTCGGCCCGTTCGCAGGTCTCGTCCCAGGCTCGCTGAGCGGCCTCGAGAATGCGGGTCGGGGCGAGATCTTCGTCGATTTCCGCGGTGGCGCTGCGGTGCTGATCGAGGACCCGGAGCATTGGCTCGCGATTCTCGTGGAATCCAGAGAACGGACCCATGCGGGCAGCCAGGCGAGTGGAGGTGAGATAGGCCTGCCCGGTCATGAGGGCGGTGACGCCCGCAGCCACGGCACGGCCGCCATCGGAGTCGTAGGGCAATCCCAACGCCATCAGCATGGCGCCGAGATTGGCGTAGCCGATGCCCAGCTGACGGAACGCCCGACTGGTCTCGCCGATCGACTCGGTGGGGTAATCGGCGCTGCCGACGAGGATCTCCTGCGCGGTGAACAACACGTTGATCGAATGGACGAATCCATCGACATCGAAGCCGTCGATGCCGTCGTCCTCGGGACCATCGAGGTAGGTCAGTAGGTTGAGACTCGCCAGGTTGCAGGCCGAATCGTCGAGATGCATGTATTCGCTGCACGGATTGGAACCGTTGATGCGTCCGGTGTTGGAAGCGGTGTGCCAGTGATTGATAGTGGTGTCGAACTGGATGCCGGGATCGGCGCACTGCCAAGAAGCATCGGCAACCTGGCGGAACAGCTCGCGGGCCTTGACCACACGCTGGGGAGAGTCGTCGCCTCGGGCCACGAGCGACCAGTCGGCGTCGTCGACCACGGCCTGCATGAACTCGTCGTTGACACGAACCGAGTTGTTGGCGTTTTGGTACTGGATCGAATGAATGTCGGAACCGTCGAGGCTCATGTCGAAACCGGCGGCTTCGAGCGCACGGGCCTTGCGTTCCTCGTGGGCCTTGCACCAGACGAACTCTTCGATATCGGGATGGTCGATGTCGAGGATCACCATCTTGGCGGCCCGACGGGTCTTTCCTCCCGACTTGATGGTGCCGGCCGAAGCATCGGCCCCACGCATGAAGCTGACCGGGCCGCTGGCGGTGCCGCCGCCCTTGAGTTCCTCGGTCGAGGCCCTGATACGGCTGAGGTTGACTCCCGCCCCACGTCCACCCCTGCAGCTCCGGCCTTCCTCGGCGTACCAGTTGAGGATCGAGTTCATCGAGTCGTCGACCGACAAGATGAAACAGGCCGAAGCCTGCTGGGGAACACCCTCTACGCCGATGTTGAACCACACCGGAGAGTTGAACGCGACCCGCTGATGCGCCAACAGGTAGGTGAGCTCGGCGGCGAACGTGGCCGACTCGGCGGCATCAACGAAGTAGCCGTCGCGATCGCCCCACTCGACGATGCGATTGACGACACGGTCGATCACCTGACGCAGAGAGGACTCGCGCTGGGGCGATCCCAGGGTTCCCCGGAAGTACTTCTGAGCCAAGATGTTGGTGGCGTTCTGGCTCCAACCCTCGGGCACCTCGATGTCGAGTTGTTCGAATGCAACCGACCCGTCGAGATAGTTGGTCAGCCTGGCATCGCGGCGTTCCCAGACGACCTCGTCGTAGGGGTCGACCCCTTCACGAGTGAATCTGCGAGTGATACCAATACCGGTGTTCTGGGCCGCGATCGCCATGGACCGGCTCTCCTATCTGTTGAAAAGAATTGTCGTGCGGGCAGGTCGACCCGGGTCAGAGGGCAGCGCCAGAGGCGCAGCTTCCCCGCACAAAACTGCTGCGGGGCCCCCAAGGAGCAAGGTTCGACTCACGAGTTTGACGATTCGCCACCACCATCCAGGTGACCTGTCCGACACGACGATCTGCACCATACGGCGATCTGCATGTGGACCAAAAGAGGATGTGGTGTGGATTCTGAGTGGATATTTCGAACAGTATCCACACCCTGCCTCGCGCGCGGTGGATACCCCCGATCTTCTGTGGACATCTGGGTGTTTGAGGCCCATCCGAGCCTCCACGAAGGGTCGGCCGGCAGTAGGGTCGGCCCGTGAGACAACTCTTTCCGAGCGAAACTGCCACCGCCGACCCGCTCGACATCTACATCTCGGACGAGAGACCGGCACCGCCGGGGCGACCCTGGGTGATGATCAACATGATCGCCAGCATCGACGGAGCAACCGCCATCGACGGGGTGTCGGGGGGCCTCGGAGGACCCGGCGACAAGGCCGTGTTTGCTGCGATTCGCGCCAGTTGCGACTGGATCCTGGTGGCCTCCGGAACAGCCAGAGCCGAGCGCTACCGGATACCCAGCCCGACCGATCGGACCCGCCAAGCACGAGTGGCCGGTGGCCGTTCGCCCGCGCCACGGCTCGCCGTGGTGAGTGGATCGCTCGAACTCGAAGCCGACCTCCCCATGCTGGCGACCGGCGACGACGAGGATCCGGCGGTGCTGATTACCGGCGACAGTTCGCCGCAACATCGGATCGAGGCCCTCTCGAAGGTGGCGGAAGTGGTGAAGACTCCTCAGAGCCGCCCCACTCCGGCATCGGCTCTCGCCGTACTGGCGGCCAAGGGCGCCGAAGTGGTGTTGGTGGAGGGCGGGCCGAGCTTCAATGCCCAGTTTGCGACCGCCGGGCTGGTGGACGAATTCTGCATGTCGATCTCGCCTCGGATCGTGGCCGGTGACTCCCACCGCATCGTCGGCGGCGGACCGGACACAGCCGATCTCGACTTCAGCCTCGAGCGCCTGCTGGAACACGACGGGATGCTCTTTGCCCGCTACCTCCGGAGCTGACCGGTCGACCGCCATTGCCGGGCCACTTGCTCAGTCGAGGACGGAACGGGGAATGACGAGTTGCTGGCCGGGCTGGATCGGCCCCTCGCCCGCTATCGACTCGAGGTCGTGAACCAGGCCACGGGGATCGTCGTTGGGTGAGAGGCTGCGGGCTATCTGCCAGAGGGTGTCGCCGGGCATGACCGTGACGACCAGTGCATCCTCAGGGACCTGGTCGCCCAAGCTGGCTCCCGCTTGGTTTCCGGTGGAGACCAGACCGACAGCCGTGCCGACAATCAGGCCGATCGCCAGGGCGAGAACCGCGAGCCGCCGGGCCCGGTAGATCTCGGGGGCGAGCCGTGGGGAGACAACGATGGGTGCCGGAGTCGGGTGGGTCTGGGAGGAGAGGGTTGCGGTCATGATTTGAAGCTTGCTCCTGGGGTGTGACATCGACCGGGTTGCCGGGCCGAGCCTTCGAGAAATATCGAGCGGGTACTTGACTCCGAACGAATGTTTGGCGAACATGTGTGCGTCGAACAATCGTTCGTCACCATATCAAATACGAACATTCGTTCGCTGTCAACCCGTAATCGGCAGCCTCGCCCGACAACACCATCAGGTCTCACCGGCCGCCACGGAGGAAACAGATGTCCGACACACTCACAGTTCGTCAGAGGCAGATACTCGACGTGATCGTCGAACACCAGACCCAACACGGCTACCCGCCCTCGGTTCGCGAGATCGGTGCCGCGGTTGGCCTGAAGTCCCCGGCCACCGTCAAGTCCCACCTCGACAATCTCCGCGACGCCGGCTATCTGATCCGAGATCCATCCAAGCCCCGCGCCATACAGGTCCGCTACGACGCTGCCAGTGGAGAGAGCGTCGACCGCGGCCCGGTGCGCCACGTTCCGCTGGTGGGCGATGTCGCGGCAGGCACCGACGTGTTGGCATCAGAGAACATCGAAGAGCTGGTCCCGATGCCGGCCGACCTCACCGGTGGCGGCGAGCTCTTCATGCTGCGAGTGCGCGGCGAGTCCATGATCGACAAGGGCATCTTCGACGGAGACTTCGTGGTCTGTCACAGCCAGGACGCCGCCAACGACGGCGATGTCGTCATCGCAGGCATTCCCGGCGACGAGGCCACTATCAAGACCCTTCAGCGACGCAACGGCTCAGTGGTGCTGGTGCCGTCCAACGAGAGCTTGTCGGAAATGGTCTTCGACCCGGCCGAAGTCACGATCTACGGCCGAGTTGTCACCGTGATGCGCAAGCTCTGATCCAGCGCCGCTCACACCCCCGATTCGAGCAGACCTCGTAGCGCCGCATACGTCGAGTCGAGCGACGCTCGTTCCACGTACTCGCCGGGTGTGTGGGCCAATGTCGGATCACCTGGTCCGAAGTTCGAAGCCGGCACGCCTCTCGCCGCGAACAGCGCCACATCGGTCCAACCCAGCTTGGCCCTCACCTCGAGCTGGTTTCGCTCGATCAGCGACGCGATCAGCGGATCATCGAGGCCGGGCCGGGCCGCCGGAGACATATCGGTCAGCTCCACAAGATCGTCTGCCTCCAATGCCGGGGCCAGCAGTCCCCGCAGATAGGTCTCGGCCTCGGTCGGAGAACGATCCGGTGCGAAACGGTGGTTCACCACGAGCTCGGCCGCATCGGGCACCACATTCCCCGCCACACCACCATTGACTCCCACGGCCTGCACCGACTCGCGATACTCACAGCCCTCCACCACCGGACGACGCAAGTCCGCCGATTCGATCAGGTCGAGCAGCGCGGCCAACCGGTGGACGGCATTGCGCCCCATCCACGGGCGAGCAGTGTGAGCTCGAGCCCCGGCCAAGGTGATCTTCAGTCTCATGGTGCCCTGGCATCCGGCTTCGATCGTGCCGTGGGTCGGCTCGCCGAGTAGAGCGGCGTCGCCCTCCAACAGGTCGGGGCGTTCCGAGACGATCTCACGCAGACCGTTGTGGTCGATCGCCACTTCCTCTCGGGCGTACATGACATAGGTGACATCGACCGCCGGTTCGGTCACGTTGCGGGCCAACTCGAGTAGCACGGCCAGGCCACCCTTCATGTCGGCCGAACCCACTCCGTAGAGCCGGTCGCCGTCGATCGAGGCTTGATCGTTGCCGGCCGGCGGCACGGTGTCGGTGTGACCGCCGAGAATCAATCGACGCTCCCGACCGAGAGAAGTGCGGGCCACGAGGTTGTCGCCGACTCGGTCGACAGTGAGATGAGGCAGCCGCAATTCGGGTTCGAGCAGGTCGACCAAGGGCTGCTCGAAATGACTCACCGACGGAATGTCGACCAAGGCGGCGGTCAGGGCGAACAGATCGCCCGACGGCAGACGGCTCATCGAACTTCGGCCCGCATCAGGTGGCCGCTCCGTGGTCGCGCAGGATCTGGTTGAGCGCCGACTTGTCGTGGCGCTGCCCCTCGCTCAGCCTCTTGATGACAAGAACGGTCGGCAGGCCGAACTCGCCGCCGGGAAACGAGCGGGGGCGCGTACCGGCCACCGCCACACACCATGCCGGAATCTGGCCTCTCGACAGTTCCTCGCCGGTCTCGACATCAATCACCGGAATCGAACCGGTGAGCACTGCACCAGCACCCAGAACGGTGCCCTCGCCGACTCGTGCCCCTTCGGCAACGATGCAGCGGCTACCGATGTAGCACTCGTCTTCGATGATCACCGGAGCGGCCTGAGCCGGCTCCAACACTCCCCCGATGCCCACACCACCCGAAAGATGCACGTTCTTGCCGATCTGGGCACATGAGCCGACCGTGACCCAGGTATCGACCATCGTGTTGGCGTCGACGTAGGCACCGATGTTGATGTAGCTCGGCATCATCACGACCCCGGGGGCCTGATAGCTGCCCCAGCGAGCCGAAGCCCCCGGCACCACTCTCACTCCCCGAGCCTGGTAATCGGACTTCAAGGGAATCTTGTCGGCGTACTCGAACGGGCCGTCCTCGATCGTTTCCATCTGAGAGATCTTGAACAGCAACAGCACCGCGTACTTGCACCACTGGTTGACCCGGACGCTGCCGTCGGCCTCGACCTGCGCCACTCGCGCCCGGCCCGTATCGAGAAGATCGATCGCCTTGTGCACCGTGGCTATGACTTCGGGATCAGACCCATCGAGCGTCTCGCGTTGGGCCCACAGGCTCTCTATGTCGGATTCCAGATGTGAGGGAGCTGGGCTGGACGAGTCGTGATCTGACATGGGCGGCACACTATCGCCCGCCGGTGGGCCACTCACCTGACGACCACGCCGACGATTGTGGCGGGGCAGCCAGACGGTTGCGTCGTCGGCTCTGTCGGAGGGCCGACACGATCGCCACCACACCCCCACCGATCACCAGCGGCAATCCGATCGCCAAGCCACCCAGCAGCATCCACACCAGCCGTCCGGCCGGACTGGCGCCCACCGCCAACTCCAGTCCGTCGCCCTCGACCTGAAGCTCGTAGGTGCCCGGTTGGAGCGACACCGTGGCGACGGCACGGCCGCTATGAGATGGGAATCCGTAGGAGAACGAACCGCCGTAGGGGCTCAGCGGTACTTCCCGGCCGGCCTCGACATCCCAGATACGGAACCTGACCCCGGTGAGAGAGGCCTCGTTGGGCTCCACGAACACGGTCCACTCGACCTGATGGCCGATCACGAACTCGTCGGCCGATTCGGGAGACGACCTTATGAATCCCTCGACGTCGTTGGACATGGCCAAGAACTGCCAGCCGACCCACACCACCACCGCCACGATGCCAAACGCCGCCGAGATCCCGCCGATCCATATCCATCTCTGCTGGGACCGCCCCGGAATCACGGGAGGCGGAAGATAGGGCGCCCGCGAGGGCGGAGGAGGAAGCGAGGACTTGCTCACGATCCGGACACACGTGAGAGGGCCAGTTCCAGCCGCTCCTCGGGTTGGACCGCGGCCAGCCTCACCCGACCGGCTCCGGCCTCACCGTAGAACTCGCCCGGGCTGACGATCACTCCGGCGCGTGTCGCGAGTTCCCGCGCCAACGACCAAGAGTCGCCGCCGGGGGCTTGGGCCCAGAGGTAGAAGCCGCCGCCGGGGAGCGACGCCGGGGCACCAAAGGCCGCCAACAGCTCAGCGGCCATCTCCAGCCGGTGGTGATAGCGGCGACGTTGAAGATCGACATGATCCTGATCGGACCAAGCTGCCACGGCTGCCGCCTGCGCGGGACCCGGAACCAGGAACCCGGCGTGCTTGCGAACCTCCCGCAGATAGTCGACGAGATCGGCGTCTCCAGCGTAGAAGCCGGCTCTCACACCGGCCAGATTCGACCGCTTCGACAATGAATGCACCGCCAGCACGCCATCTGATCCGCCGGCGAGAGCGGTGCGGGGAGGGCCATCCCAGGTGAACTCGGCATAGCACTCATCGCTGAGAACGAGCACGTCGTGAGATCTTCCCCAGTCCGCCACAGCCTCGAGGTCGTCGAGTCCGCCGGCCGGGTTGCCGGGAGTGTTGACCCACAGACACAGCGCCCGAGCGGCGTCGGCTGGATCGATGGCCGACAGGTCGATACGCCACTGATCATCGACCGGCACCGCTACGGCCCGACATCCCGCGAGAGTCGCCCCCATCGCGTAGGACGGGTAGGACACCGCGGGATACAGAACAGTGTCGAGATCGGGCCGCCGCAACCTTAGGAAATGGGGGGTGCCGGCCACGAACTCCTTCGTGCCTATGCAGGCTCCGATCTCGGTGGCTGGATCGACCGAGATGTCGAGACTGCGGCTCATCCACTCGGCCGCGGCCCGGCGATACTCGATGCTGCCGATGGACGGCGGATAGCCCCGCTCGCTGTCGGAGCCACCGAGGGCGGCCACCACCATGGCCGGAGGTGGATCAAAGGGAGTGCCGATCGAGCAATCGATGGAGCCTCCGGGAAGCTGATCTCCGACGACCCGTAGCTCATCGAGGAGGTCGTAGGGGTAGGCCGGCGGAACGAAACCCGGACTCACCGACTCACTCCTTCGGTCCATCGGCCGTCACCAGATACTCACGAAGCGCGCCGAGAGACGCCGGTTCGAGCCGGGCCCTGATCGACATTCCGGTATCGCCGGCCGTTTCGCTCAGGACCTGACCCTCGCGGTGCACAGCGGCCAGAATGTCGCCGCGATCCCAAGGTACGAGGAGATCGGCGGTCTCGGTCATGGTGCGAACGCGATCGCCGATGGCCTCGATCAACTCTTCGATTCCGTCACCGGTGTGAGCCGACACCGAGACCGAACCCTCGTAAGAGTCGGCGAGCACCGTGGAGCCGTTGCCGAGATCAGACTTGTTGAAGACCTTCAGCTCGGGAACGTCGCCGGCGCCGATCTCCTCGAGAACGCCATGGACCGCGTCGATGCAGCCCTCGGGATCGGGCCCCGAACCATCGATCACATGGATGAGAAGGTCGGCGTCGCGAACCACATCAAGAGTGGTCTTGAAGGCGCTGACGAGCTGATGCGGCAGCTTTCGAACGAAACCGACCGTGTCGGTGGCGAACACGTTCTCGCCGCCGGGCAACGACAGGCGACGTGTGGTGGCATCGAGCGTCGCAAACAGTCGGTCCTCGACCAGCACGTCGGACTCGGTCATCACATTGAGAATCGATGACTTGCCGGCATTGGTGTAGCCCACCAGAGCCACCGCGTGGTTGCGGGTGCGGGAGCGGGCCTTCGACTGGGTCTCGCGGTGGGCCTGGACCTTCCGCAGGTCGGCCTCGAGCTTGTGAACACGCCGGACCAGACGCCGACGATCGACTTCGAGCTGGGTCTCGCCGGGGCCTCGAGTTCCGATGCCACCACCCTGCTGGCTCAACCGGCCCCCCGAGCCACGAAGCCGCGGAAGTCGGTAGCGCAACTGCGCCAACTCGACCTGGGCCTTGCCTTCCTGGGTGCTGGCGTTCTGAGCGAAGATGTCGAGGATCACCGCGGTTCGGTCGAGTGCCGACCGGCCAAGGATCTTCTCGAGATTGAACTGCTGGGCCGGGCTCAGCTCATCGTCGAACACGACGGTGTCGGCGTCGTGAAGCTCGGCTATCTCCCGGATCTCCTTGGCCTTGCCCGAACCAATGAACGTGGCCGGGTCGGGCGACACGCGACGTTGCACCACACGATCGATCGCGTCGGCACCAGCAGTGTCGACGAGAAGCGCCAATTCGTCGAGGGACGCGTCGGTTTCGTCCGGGTCCTGACCGCCGAGAGAAACACCCACGAGCACGATCCGCTCACGGAAGGTGCGTTCGATCAGGCCCCCGGTGGAACCGCCGAACTCTCCGAATGCGCCACGATGGGTCGCTTCGTCGTCGCCGAGCGAATCATCGGGCGGTAGGTCCGCAGTGTCGATGGGATCGTCGTCGACTGGCTCGTCGATCGGATCGTCAACCATCTGGCATCTCAAAGTTGGCGATATGGGTAGCCGTCCCGGTGAGAGTCGTGGGGCCCGACAAGTCGACCACGGCCTCGCCACCCGGCATCGACACCCGCACCTTCGGCCCCACCAGGCCCCAGCGTTGGAAGATCGCGGCAGCCGCGGTGGCTCCGGTGCCACAAGCCCGGGTGATGCCCGCCCCACGCTCCCAGACCCGCAGTTCGAGCTGATTCTGGCCGATGATCTTCACGAAATGGACGTTGACCCCACCTTCGAAGTGGGATTCGACGGCGGCTCCGGTGGAGGCGATGTCGATGCCGTCGAGGTCGTCGACCTCGAACACCACGTGGGGATTGCCGATATCGCCGGTGTCCCACCGTTTCACCGAGCTGAGCGGCTCTCCGACTGCCGCCACCAGATCATCGGTGTCGGGGTCGGGGCCGGGGCACACGATGCCCATGTCGACGGTGACGACCACCGTCGATGGCTCGACGGACGCGTGAACAGAACAGTGACGAACGCCGGCCGGGGTCGACACGTCGAGTTCGATATGGGGAACGCCCCGCTCGATCGCCACGGCATGAGCCAGGCAACGCAGACCGTTGCCGCTCACCCCCGCCGGGCTCCCATCAGAGTTGAGAAGCCGCATGGAGGTGCCGCCGCCCGCGGTAGCGATGCCGAAGATCAGGCCATCGGCCCCTATCCCCTGCCGCCGATCACACCAAGCAACGGCCTTGGTCGCGGCGTCGAGAGGAAGCCTGTCGGTGAGTGCGACAAGGAAATCGTTGCCCAGTCCGTGGTGTTTCGAAAGACGCTCGGCCATGGTCGTCCATTCTCGCAGGTTCTGGGGCGTGTCATGCAGGACTTCTGCGAACCTCATCCCAGATGGTTGCCACATCGTCGCCATCAGCAGGTGCCTTGACCCAATTCACCCGGGGATCCCGCCGAAACCACCGCTCCTGCCGGCGTGCGAACCGGCAGGTCCGGTAGATGGCGGACTGCAGTGCGTCGTCGAGGGTGCACTCGCCGTTGAGGTGATCCAGAAGCTCGCGGTAGCCCAAAGCGTGGGAGGCGGTGCTGCTGAACCCCAACGACGACAGTGCCCGGACTTCGTCGAGGAAGCCGTCGGCGATCTGCTGGCGGTAGCGCTCGGCGATGCGTTCGTTGACCTCGTCTCTCGGGCGGTGCAGGGCGACCTGCACGAATCGGTTCTTGGGGTAGGCCTCCATCCCCGGACCGAAGGACGAGAACGGCCGGCCACTGCCCAGGCAGACCTCGAGAGCCCGGATGGTCCGCCGACGGTTGTTGGATTCGATTCTCGACGCTGCCACGGAGTCGAGGTCGGCGAGTCGGCTGTAGAGCGACTCGGTGTCGGGATCGGCTTCGAGCTCGGCTCTGATCTCGGGGAACCGGCCGGGGATCTCGAGGTCATCGATCACCGCACGTAGATAGAGCCCGGTGCCGCCGACGAGAACCGGCACGCCACCTCGGCCACTGATGTCGGAAAGGGCCTTGCGGGCCAGCCGCTGGAACTCTCCGACCGTGAAGTCGGTGTCGGCCTCGACGATGTTGATCAGGTGGTGAGGCACGAGCTGCTGTTCGGCCGCGGTGGGGGTCGCCGTGCCTATGTCCATCCCCCGATACACCTGCATCGAGTCGATCGACACCAACTCCACGCCGTCGACGCTTCGGGCGATGTTCATCGCCACTTTCGACTTGCCCGAGGCGGTGGGGCCGAGGATCACGAGCGGTCGTTCGGCGCGTGATCCGGCCGCTGTCACCGTGCCGCACCCGCCAGGTAGACCAGAAGCTGGTGCATGTCGAGCGAGCGCAGGTCGATCTGGTCGATCCCGTAGGACTCCAGAAGTAGGGGTACCAACGCCGGCCCGAAGGCGTCGGTGAGCGACGATGCCGCCACCGCGAGGTCGTGGTGACGATCCCCGAAGCCGGAGCGTTGCCAGCCGGTGAACGACACCGATCCGTCGGGGGCCAGCCAGGTGTGACCGAGAGTGGCATGACCGTGGATGAAGACCGGTTGGCCCCGATCAGATGCGGTGGCGTCGAACAGTTCGGCGAGGATCTCGAGAAGGTGTGCTGGCTCCTCGCGGGCGTAGGGGCCATCGGTCTGCGACTCCACAGATTCGGCGGCCACGTTGGACGACGCTATCGACATCCAGGTTTCGGGGGCCGACTCGAACACACAGTCGTCGACCGGAATCGAGTGGATGAGACGGAGCGACTCGCCGAGCAGTCGGGCCAGCGTTTCCGGGTCGACGGGCTGCTGAGGGCTCGCTGCTGATATCGCCATGGCCGGCACTCGGATGACCACAGATTCTGCTCCCCCGTCGGAACGCCCGTTGGCGATCAACTCGGGAGCACCGCAGCGTCCGTCGATCCACATGAGACGGTCGGCCTGAGCCACGACCGAATCGGTCTCGGGCCCCGGGTGATGCAGCACCATGATGTCGCGCCCGGGACTGTGGGGCTTCAGATGGCCGATGACATCGTGGACCTTGTCGGCTTCGCCCACATCGACGAGTGTCTCGTCGCCGACCACCAGGCTCACGCCGGGTCCGAGTTCGTGTTGCGACGCCACGATCAAATCATCCCGCCGCCACCGCAATGCGAGTGCGATGTCGGGCCGGAATCGTCTTCTCGACCAATTGGCCCTTGAGATGGTTGACGCTGGCCTCGAGAACCTCGACCCGGGCGTAGCTTCCGACCTTGATCGGCTGGTCGGTCGGGAAGTGGATGAGAGCGTTGCGCCGGGTTCGCCCGGTGGTCATGGAGGAGTCCTTCTTGCTAGTGCCCTCGACCGTAACCTCCTCGATCATTCCGACCCTGGTCCGGTTGGCGGCGATGCTCGAACGCTCGATCACCACCCGGAGTCGTTCGTATCGCTCGACGGCCACGGCGTGAGGCACGAAATCAGACTCGAGATCAGCGGCCTCGGTACCGGGCCTCGGCGAGAAGATGAAGGTGAAAGCGCTGTCGAACTGGGCGGTGGCCGCCACGGCCAGAGTTGCTTCGAAGTCGGCGTCGGTCTCACCCGGGAACCCGACGATGATGTCGGTCGAGACCGCCAGGCCGGGAATGGCGCTGCGTGCCTCGGCGAGCCGCTCGAGATATCGCTCAGCGGTAT
>JAJCXW010000109.1 GCA_029263235.1 Acidimicrobiales bacterium | reverse complement strand
TGATGCGGACACCGTGCTGACGGGCCCCTCGTGCCAGTGCCTGGGTGATGTCGCTCGGCCCGGCCTGTCCGTCGCTCGGAAGAAACGCGGCCCCGACCACGTCGGCTGTGTCCATGATGGGCCAGAGTTCCTTGGCCTCCGACGCCGACAGAATCTCGATGTCGAGGCCGAAGGAGCGACCCGTCGTGGCGGCCCGCTGGAGCTCGACGAGGCGTTCGGGGGTGCAGGCGAGACGTAGGCCGCCGTTGCGTTTCCATCCGGTTGATTGGCCGGTGACCTCCTCCAGAGAGTCGTAGAGCTCGACCGAGTACTTGAGCAGCTGAGTGATGTTGCGAGAGGAACGCAACTGCCCGACCAATCCGGCGGCGTGGAAGGTCGAGCCTGAGGTTAGCTGCGCCCGCTCGAGCAGAACCACGTCCTTGGCGCCGGCCAATGCCAAGTGGTAGGCGGTGGAGCACCCGACGATTCCACCACCGATGACCACTATCTCGGCCTGGGTCGGAGGCGGTGAACTCATGGGTTGAGGTCGAGTCCGGCGTAGTCGGCCCGGAAGCGGGCGAGATGGTCGTCGGTATAGGTCGCGTAGTCGAAGTCGACCGACGAGTGCTGCTCCTGGACCAGGCTCCAAAGAGTCTCGCGGAGCAGCGAAGCGCACTTCATCGTCCGGAGCTGAGTGAGGTCTCGCGGTTCAACCCGACGCCCGAAGTAGGTCTCGAGAAGAACGGCTTCCTGCTCGGGATCCATCTGGTTGTTGGACGCCAGATTGGCCAGATCGAAGTACGCCGAGTTCCATCCGGCGTACTCCCAGTCGAGCAGCCACAGCGACTCGCCGTCGTCTAGGAAGTTCGCGGCCAGCAGGTCGTTGTGGCAAAACACCGGGAGCATCGGGCCGACGGCACGCTCCAACGCCTCGTTGCAGTTTCTGAGTTCCCCCAGATCGTCCGGAGGTCGGCCGGGACTGCTGCCGGCGGTCTCGAGATAGTTGCGGCAGGTCTCGAACACCCAGAACATGAGGGCGGGCCCGCGGAGATGTCGGGGCATCTCGGTGTGGCAGCGGCGAATGAGCTCAGCCACACGTCGAAGAGTCTCCGGGCGTCGGATGTCGTCTTCGGTGAGTGTCATTGCGTCGATGAACCGCATCACCATCGCCCCGGGCTCGTGGTGGACGATCTCGGGTGAGAGACCGCAGTCGTGGGCGGCCTTGCAGGTGGCGAGTTCGTGGCGCCGGATGATGCCGTGCAGTGGGAGGTCGTCGCCGATTCGCACCACGAAGGTGTCGCCCCCATCGCGAACCACGAAGTTGGTGTTGGTGATCCCGCCGTGGAGTGGTTCGGGCTGAACGGGACCCGACCAGCATGAGAGTCGGGCGGCGACCTGAGATGGGGACCCGTCTGAGACTCGAGACTCTGTCATGGCTGGTCTTTCGCGGGGCTTCGATCGGAGATCGTCAGAGCTTGATCATCGGCAGCGGATGCCTTGGATCTTCGCGTAGTCCGCTCCGGAAGGCGCGAAGAAGCATGCGCCTGAACCCGGCGTTGGGGTAGGCGGTGCGGAGCTCTCGAAAGGCCGATCTCGTCACTCCTTTCGCCGGGGCCAGTCCCCAGAAGATGTCGTAGCGATCGGCCTTTCGGAATGCCTCGACCAGCTCGTGATTGTGGCGGGCCTTCCTGATCCGGTGGTGCTCGTCGATCATTGCGGTGACCACATCGCCGTGTTGCTCTTGGTCCGCCCCGAGTTGGGACAGCGCCAGTTCGATGGACTTGGGCAGGTAGTCCCACGTGCCCTCGAACCAGATGGCGGCGTCGTGACAGAACGCCGCTATCCCCAATGGCTCAGCAAGCTCCTCGGGGATCTCGGTCTGTAGGCCCACCAGCCCGATCACGCGATGCACATGCCCTTGGTAGGGAACAAAGTCGGTGCCGAATACCTCGGAGTGAGATTCGAGAAGTCGGTCGGCGGTGCTGTGGGCGATCTCCACAGTGTCGGTGTTCACTCTGGTGGCTCCATACGGAGCCGAAACTACACGAGGTCGATCGCCACGGGCACCGTGCGGCCCAAGGTGTGACCAACTGGGGACGTGCTGATCACTTTCTCGTGCAGATCGGCTAGTTGCTCGGCGGTGGCATCGCTGTCGATGTGCACCTGTACCCGAATGGTGTCGTAGCCGGCATTGCCATCGCGAAGCCCGAGGAAGGTGTGCAGATCGAGATCGCCATCGAGATCGATATTGAGATCGCGCAGCTCGATACCGGCAACGGTTGCGTTGGCGGCGTATCCCACGGCCAGGCAGTTCCCCAGAGCTCCGAGAAGCTGCTCGACAGGATTTGGCCCGGTGTCGGTTCCACCCAAAGCGGCGGGTTCGTCGGAGGCCACCGGGGCGAACTCCCTGATGGTGGCCTCGGAACGGAATCCGCCCTTCCACGCCACTCGCGCACTCCAAGTGGTGTCGGCGACGTCGGGAGCTTCGGTGATCTTGGCAGCAAGGCCGGCTACGGACTCAATGGCTACGTCGTTGAGCTTGGTGGAGATGGACATGGTGGACCTTCCGGTCGTGTCGACATCGAGTGAATACCCGACTGGATCGGTCGACTTTAGCGGACCCGAATCAAAACCCAACCAATTTGGTCGGGATTTGGTGTGGTTGTGGCGATCGACCCTTGGGTCGTGCGAATCAACCGGCCGGAACCTCGGCGGGAATCTCGATGGCCGCCAGATCGGGTGCTGCAATCAGGGTCAGGTCGACCGTGGTGGACTCTGACACGTAGCGGTAGAGGATCTGATCGGATCGTGCCGAAATGAACAACGTGATTGGTGGACCATCGGGCAGCGCGAACAACGAGGTTTCGTAGTCGGCCTGGTAGATGTTGGTGTTGGCATCGCTCGACTGCCACCGAACCTCGGTGGGATGACGCAGCGGCTCGAGTGGATCGTCGATCGTGAGCGGTTCGTCGACCGCCCATTGCTCATCCCCATCGGTTCGAACCCATGTTGAGCCGTCGGCTGCCACCACGTAGTGGAGGAGCGCCCCGTTGGACGACACACTCAGCTCGGTATCGCCGTCTATCCGGCGTCCGTCGATCCGCAGAACTTCGCTGTCGTCCACCGATGTGACCGACGTGAAGGTGAAGGCCGCAGGAACAGCCGCCAAGTCGGCTTCCAACGACTGGGCCGCCGGAACGGTGCTGGTGGTCGTGGTGGCCTCAGCAGCTTCAGTGGTGGTCGCGATGGCGGCAACCGTGGTGGTCGCGGCATCAGAAGGTTGGGACGGATCTGACGAGCCGCCGCAACTGGCGGTGATCAGAACAACGGCGAACACAGACGTAAGCCGCCGTGGCAAGCCACGGCGGCTCCTGGTCGTAACCACTTCAGTCGTGGTCGTCGTCGTGACGCTTCTTGTCCTTGTGGTTCTTCTCATCTATCGGAGTGTTGACGGTCGGGTCAGGACCATCTTCGCACTTGATCTTGGGATCGAGCTTCATTTCGACCGTTCCGTCGTCCTTCAGCTTGAGCGAGACCTTCAGTTTGGAATGGTCCTCGAACCGAACCTTGAATCCGTGGTCGTTCATCTCGACCCTGGCGGAGTCGGGAGTGACCACCACATCGGAGATGGATCCGTCGGCGTTGTTGGTCCAGTTGGCCGACACCGCCGTTCCGTCGCACGACACGCCGGCCCAACTGGTGGGCAGCGTTCCGAGATCACCAGACGGCACTCTCATCTTCTCGTCCTTGGTCTTCAAGGAGATCTTGAGGCTGGCGCGGTGGCCGTCATCGTCATCGTCGTCGGTGTGGACTTCGATTTCGATCTTGAGATCAGCTCGCTGGCCGAGGTCGTTGGTGAAACGGATCTTCACCTTGGTCTCGATCTCGTCGGACTCGACCTCGGTCTCGGGATCGGAAATGGTTGCACCCGCCGGATCGACGGCCACATCGGAGAGCGTCGGGACACCGGCATCATCGCCAACTGTGAAGGTCACGTTGGCGATCTCGCCCAGAACCGGGCCAGACCAGGTGTGGGTTCCGACCAACTCGGCAAGAGTGGAGGTGCGTACCTTCGTCTCGAGCTTGTTTTCCTTGGCCTTGACTTCGATGCGGGTGCCAGTGTCGGAGTTCTCGAAACGAACACGTCGGTTGTCGACCTTGGTGGCGATGTAGTCGGGGGCGACGCCCGTGGGATCGTCGACAGTGTGGAGATCAACCGAGGTCAGGTAGCCGTTGGTGTCGGTCGAAACGACGACGATCAGACCGGGCAGCAGGGTCGGGATGGTGACGGTGGTGGGCTCCGGCGGCGGATCCACAACCGGATCGACCGCGTATGCGGCCGGCGCCACCATGAGAACCACGAGAAGCGCTGCGGGGATGGCGAACCTGAACTTGACTGGCATCTGACTGCCTCCTGGGGTCGGGGCAAACACGGGAAAGGCGGAACTGTTTGGTAATCGACACACGACGCAGACCGCTTTAGTGGTTTGGTCCAGTTGCCAGTTGCCAGTTGGCCGGAAGCCGAGATTCTGTGATGTCACGTACCAGCAGCCACACTGATGCCGGTGGAGCGCCCGATTCGCTCGATGAACGGTCCTTCCAAGGAGATGAAGGGATGCCCGGAGTGTTGGGCGGCTTCATCCTGGGCCCGCCAGGTGTTGAGCTCTGTGATCATCCGAAGGGCGTGGAGGAGGGTGAACCAGGCCAACTGGGATCGATCGACCGGTACATCGGCCGCGCTGTCGTACCTGCGGAGTAGCCGGCGGGCCAGCGCTCTCCCGGTGGCCGAGATCATGGGCTCGACCAGGCGTGGAGCAGTGAGTGGCGGATTGGTGAGCATGAGATGGGTGAAGGCGACGTCGTAGGCGGGGTCGGCGATCCGGGTGGACGACCAGTCGAGCACGGTGTCGCCGCTGGGGTCGGTGAGGACGTTGAATGGATGGAGGTCACCGTGGCAAACCACCGTTGGACCCACTGGCGGGCGGTGATGTTCGAGCCACGTTGCGACGTCCGCAAGATCCACGCGATCGATCATCTGGCACTGGTCACGGATTCCTCGCACGACTGCAGCGATCTGATCTTCGTCGGTTCGGAGGGGACCGGCGTCGACCTTGTGAAGTGTCGCGGCGTGTCGAGCGAGCAGGTCGGGCATCTGCCGGGCAGAGCGCGGCAACCCCAGGATCGCGGCTGGCCCTGACAGACCGGCCAACAGGGTCTTGCCGGGTGCGAGGTCCATGAGCATCCAGGCCTTGTCGAGTTCCGGTCCGGGCGCTGCAGCCAGTCGAACCGCGGGGGTGGGGTACCCGACGCTCGCAAGATGGGCCTGGGTAGCGGTTTCTCGGGCGGCGGTGGCCGAGTGGGGCATGACCCTCGCCACCAGATCTCCATCCAGGTCGCCATGGGCTCCGGCCAGCCGCACCTTCCACATCTGAGCCCAGAATCCGCCGGTGAGTACCTCTGGTGTTTGCCCCCATTCGAGATCCGGCTGGGCCGCAGTTGTTCGGATGGCCATGAGGAGGTCTTCGAGAGTGTCATCTACAGTATTCATAGAGACACTATTGACCGCGACAGTAGATACTGTCAAGATGCAGTCCATGGAATCCCCCGAACAGCTGGAACACGAGTGGACGATTGATCAACTCGCCACCGAAACCGGAGTCCCCTCACGAACGATTCGCGAGTACCAACGCCTCGGGCTACTGCCGTCGCCGCGACGTGAGGGCCGCATCGGCCGGTACGGCGCCGAGCATCGCACCCGTCTGGCGATAGTCGGCCGACTACAGGACCGCGGCTACTCGCTAGCGGCCATCGGCGACCTGATGGGCTCGTGGGAGCAGGGCCGAGGATTGGGATCCGTGCTCGGCGTCGATCCTGGTGCCGGGATTCTCGATGAGATCCCAACTGAGATATCCCTCGCTCAACTCAGGGAGATTGCTCCGGTGTTCGAAGACCCCGGCGCCAGGGACCAGGCACTCGCCTCAGGGGTCATCCATGGAATCGACGACGAATCCGTGGCCATTCGAAGCATTGCCGCCATCAAGCTGATCGGTCTTGTGACCGAGGAGGGAATACCCGCCGGGGACGCGATCGAAATGGTGGGAAGTCTGCGCTCAGCCGCGGCAGAGATCGCATCAAGCGTGGTCAACGAGTTCATCGATCACATCTGGCCTCGGCGAGACGAAATCGATCTGGTTCCGGTGTTGTCCAGGGCTCGACTGCTGCTGGCCCAGGCATCAGCGTCGCTGCTCGTTCATGAGCTCGGCACCGCCCTGAACCGGCAGGCCGATCTTCGGGGCTCCGAAGAGCTCAGGGGGACTATCGATCGTGTTGCGGTCGGTCAGGTCCGGCGACTCACCTCAGTCGACTCAGACGACTAGAACCGAACGCACCGCCAGCAACAGGAGAACCAGATGAGTGCCACTGACACCAACCGCGAACAGGTCGAGAACTGGACGGGAACAGAGGGCGATCACTGGGTGCGAAACGCCCAGCGGCACGACGACATGCTCGTTCCGTTCGCCGACCAGATCGCCACGGTCGCACAAGTCGGCGCCGGCGAGCGGGTACTCGACATTGGATGTGGATGTGGCCTCACCACGGTGAGATCCGGAGGTGCGGTGGGATCGACCGGTGCGGTACTGGGGGTCGACCTGTCGCCACAAATGCTGGAGGTGGCCACGGCCCGGGCCGAGACGGCGGAGGTCGGCGAATGGACCCGATTTCGCGCCGCCGACGCACAGACCGCTGATCTGGGCGCCGACCAGTGGGATGTCGTCCTCAGTCGATTCGGAGTCATGTTCTTCGACGATCCGGTGGCGGCGTTCACCAACATCGCCCGCGCCGTTCGTCCAGGGGGTCGACTGGTGCTCTGCTGCTGGCAGCCTCTCGGAAACAACGACTGGATGCTGATCCCTGGCCTCGCCGTCGCCCAGCACGTCGAATTGCCGCCGCGGGCGTTCGGTGATCAGCCGGGACCGTTCTCGATGGGGAACCCCGACCGGATTCGCGCGGTGCTCGGAGCCGCCGGGTTCGAGCAGGTGAACGTCGATCCGTATCTTTGTTCGGTACTGCTGGCGGGTGGTGGCTCGATCGACGACACCATGGCCTACATGACCACCAGCGGTCTGGGCCGAGCCTTGCTCGAGAACGCCCCCGAACCGGCCGTGAGTGCGGCGATCGACGCGGTGCGCCAGACGTTGGCTCCTCTACATGATGGCGATGGCGTGAGTCTCGGGGCCGCGGCCTGGATGATCACAGCGGTGTTGCCGGCGACCCAGTCGGCCTAGCCCATCTTGCCGTAGTCGACGGTGAACCACCGCTGAGGCGACATGGTGACCTTGATCGGCTCATTGCCGTGATCGACATTGTCGGTGTAGAGGTCGCCGAACTCGTCGCCCAGATAGCGACGGGCCATCGGACGCAGGTCGGACTCGACATCAGAGGTAGTGATCTCAGAGGACCCCTCCACCGACACGTAGCGGTAGGGCTGCCCCTCTTCCTGAGCGCAGAGGCTGAATCGTCCTGCCGCTGCCAAGAGACGACCCTTCAGAGATCGGCCGTCGGTGAGTAGCCAGAGATCGCCCCCCGGCTGGTAGTCGTACCAGACCGGCACGGTCAGGGGCGGACCATCATTTCGCTCGATGCTCATGACACCGACGTGCACGTCGGCCAGAAAGGCCTCGCGCTCGACGCTCGACATCTGCAACTCACCCATGTATCGCTCCGTTCATGTCCGATCCGAGATCCGGGTAGATCATGACGCGATGGGTGGACCGGCGCGGCATCCACGGCTGAAACCGTGGATGCCGCGACAGTCAGCTGAACTCAGCGGCGATGGCGATGATGGTCGTCGTCGTCATCGTCGTCATCGTCGTCATCGTCATCATCGGAGTCCTCGAACTCCAGGCCGATGATGGCGGCGTCGTGATCGGAACTCCTGAACGGCGTCGTCGGGTCGAACAGAGAGTCCTGATAGTCGGACTTGAACGACGTGTCGTAGTCGAAGACGTCGGGCTCATCGGAATTGATGTGCCACTCGGTTGCACCGGTGACCGAATCGGTCAGCGACGAACTCGACATCACGTAGTCGAGGTATCCGTACTGTCCGTCGAACACGAAGCTGTAGGCGTACTCGCCGCCTTCCTCGGCTCCAACCAGGTCGGTGAACCCAGCGGCCTCGAGAGTGGCGATGGTGTCCTCATGGTCGTAGGAGTTGAGATCTCCCACGATCAGCCAATCGTCGTCGGCCATGTGGGTCGGGTCGGAGGCCAACCAGTCGACCAATTCCGCAGCCGCCAAGGTGCGGGTCAGGGCGCAACTCCCGGCCAACGGATGATCATCGCCGGCTCCACACGACGAGCCCTTCGACTTGAAGTGATTGACCACGACCGAGAAGACCTCGCCGCTGTCCTTGTCGCGGAAGGTTGCCGCCACCGCGGCGCGATTCCGATCGCGGCCGGTGCCACGCGGGTCGAGGAAGGCAGCGGTGTCGAGGACGGCTGTAGTGCCGATCGGTTGCACGGCCTCTGGCTTGTAGATGATGCCTACCTTGATTGCATCGGTGCCAACCACGCTGTTGTGGCCGGCTGCGATGTAGCGGTAGGTGTGCTTCCCCAGACGCTCGTTGAGACCGTCGACTATGTCGGCCAGAGGCTCGACACCGATGGTGTTCTCGACTTCCACGAGACCGACGATGTCGGCGTCGATGCCCTCGAGGGCGTTGAGCAGCTTGACCCGCTGACGCTCCAACTCCCCGTCGTTGTCGGCACCGCGGCAACCAATGTCGCGGAGCGGATCAGGTCCGCAGTTGGAACCGCGGACATCGACCGTGAGGAAGTAGTTGAGAGCGTTGAGGGTCGCGACCTTGATGTCGCCACTGACATCGTCGGGCTCCGTCGGAGCTTCGGTCTGCTCATAGCTGTCGAAGCCGTCGTCGGCCCATGGAAGAATCCGGTACTTGCTGAAGCTGAAGAAGATCGGCCCGGTCAACTCGGATACCTGATCTCCGCCCCGGAAGGCGTTGTCGAGCGAGAACAGCTGACGGTTGATCGGGTGAATCGGGTTGCTCGGATTCTGGAAACTGTTTCCGTCGTCGACCGTGATGCGGCTACGAAGATTGAGATCGAGTCGGGCCGCAGCCTCTGGAGTGTCCTGGCCGAACAGGGCCGTCGGGTTGAACGGTCGGTCCTCGCCCGGTGCGGGCAAGGCCACGACGATCTCGCCGAAGCGGTCGTAGTTGAAGTACTCAGAGATGACCAGTTCCTGCGGGAAGCGGACGGCCATGCCTTCAACGGCTTCGAGATCGTCCAGATCCGCCAGCGGGAACGAGACGTCTGATGGGGTGGCGACCCGTGGGGCGACGGCTAGAACTTCGACGGAGGCGAAGCTTCCGAGCTGGGTGTTGCCGAAGCGTTCCTCGACTGTTCCCTCGACACGGACGACATCGCCCAAACTGACGTCGTCGTTGTTGAAGTTGAAGACGAATATGCCCTCGGAGGTGAGAGGATCGGCATCGGCGTCGGAATCTTCTTCCTGCACGAAGAAGCCACGAAGCGCGGGGGCCGGGCCTTCTTCGTCGCCGACGACAACACCTTCGACGATGACACGCTGGCCGACCATCGGTGATGCGGAGCCGGGCCCCTGAACGTCGTGGATGAGAGCCTCAACCACGGGAACCGGTGGAGCCGGACATGTCGTGTCCGGGGTGGGGTCGTTGAGTGCGCCGGGCGACGCACAGAACGGTCCGCCCCATACGCCGGAAGCGTCGCGCTGGAGGGACTGATCGTCGAGAGTGGACGAGGTTTCCGACACGCCGAGGTCGGTCGACACCAGACCAATGGCGACGCCGTTGGTCGCGGTGAGAACGCCTTCGTAGCTGAAGAACTCAGTGACTGTTCCTGATCCATCGACCAAGGCCACTCCGTCGGGTGCGCCGTTCTGGATTCCGCTGATGGGGAAGTTCACAACTCCCAGACCGCCACCGAGATCGGGAACGGAACCTGAGAGGGCGACTGTGTTGTAGGAAGTTCCGCCGTTGCCGTTGTAGAGAACCAACGACCAGCCGGCGAGATCGGTGCCGGCCGCTGCTGCAACTTCGATCGCCTCGTTGGCATCGGCGCCGGAGTTGTCGTAGTGGATTTCGTTGATGGTCACAGCGCTGCCGCCGGCCACGAATCCAGAAGCCGGAGAGATCGGGCTGAGCCCAAGCAGGCCCACCACCATTCCCACGCTCAAAACTGTCCACCAACGTGTCCGCATGCTCACTCCTTGTTGTGTTTCGTCTCGATCGAGCCAGTAGGTGACCACAGTGCGTGACCCCCGGTGCTGTTGACCGTGGGTGAGACCGTAGTCCGCACAGCCGATGTGTGCTTGCTAACTTCATGGCATGTCAATCAAGGGTGAGTACGAGCCGGGGCCGTGGGATTGGGTACGCGAGCAGACCGAGGAGTATGAGACGTCGGGCGGAACCCGCGCGAACACTCTCCGGGACACTGGGCTACCGATCATCGTGGTGACCACCGTCGGTCACAAAACCGGGAAGGTGCGCAAGGTTCCCTTGATGCGGGTCGAGCACGAAGGCGAATACGCCTTGGTGGCATCAAAGGGGGGAGCGGTCGAACATCCGGGCTGGTACCACAATTTCATCGCTCATCCCCACGTGATGATCCAGGACGGACCCGAGCCCTTCGACGCTGAAGTGCGCCTGGTCACCGGCGAGGAGCGTGCGCGATGGTGGGAACGCTCGGTCGAAGCGTTCCCGACCTATATCGACTACGCCGCCAAGACAGAGCGCGAGATCCCGGTCTTCGTGGCAAGCCCCAACGCTTGCGTCTAGTCGACGCCGTGCCCTGCCTCTGATTGTCTGTTGGGGTGACCAACCTCTCCATCTATGAGGCTGCCGGCCTCTACGACCCGGCCGACGCCGACCATGAGCACGCGCGGGATCTGTTGTTTCGACTGGAGGACCTTGGGCTGAGTCCGGCTGAGATCGTGGCCGCAGCGAAGACCCTGACCCTCTCCGACCTGGCCGACAGTGTCAACTGGGGGCCGGTGCCAGAGCTGACATTCGAGCAGGCGGCGTCGCGGCTCGGCATCAGCGTGGCGGAACTTGACCGGTTGCGCCGCACCGCTGTCTTGGCTCCTAGGCCGCTCGACCGTCCGGCATTCACGGTCGCTGAGGTCGCGGCGCTAGAGGGCCTGCAGAGCGGCGCCGAGATGTTCACCGTCGAAGAGTCGAATCACTTCGCACGTGTTCTCGGCTCTTCTTTGGGCCGAATAGCCGACGCCGCGGTGTCTCTGTTCCTGATCGATGTGGAGGGCCCGCTCCTCCATGCCGGCGGCAGCAGTATCGATGTGGTCAAGGAGAACTTCAGGGCATCCGGAGCACTCGATGTGATGGCAGCAACGATGGATCCACTGCTGCGGATGCATCTGCAGGATGCGATTCGACGGAGTCGGGAGTCGCGGCATCCAGAGGACGACGCCCACATCTCGCGTATGGCGATCGGCTTCGTCGACCTGGTCGGCTTCACGGCGTTCAGCGAGAACGTGCCGGTGGCCGAGCTCGGTCTGCTCGTTCGGCGATTCGAGGATGCCGCCTACGACCTCGTGGCCGACAATGGTGGACGGGTGGTCAAGCTCATCGGAGACGAGGTCATGTTCGTTTCCGTGGAACCTCAGGCAGCGTGCGCGATAGCGATGTCGCTCATAGAGGAGTTCCGAGAGGACCACGTGACACCTCGCGGTGGTCTCGCCTACGGAAAGCTGCTCACGCGCGGTGGCGACTACTACGGCCGAATCGTGAATCTGGCCTCGCGCATCGGCGACATGGCTGTGCCGTGCGAACTGCTGGCTACCCAACGCTTTGCCGAGCGTTGCCCGGGCTACGACTTCGAGCCCGCCGGACGACGCC
Organism: Acidimicrobiales bacterium; assembly: GCA_029263235.1. Classification (GTDB taxonomy): domain Bacteria; phylum Actinomycetota; class Acidimicrobiia; order Acidimicrobiales; family Aldehydirespiratoraceae; genus SZUA-87. The sequence goes on along the minus strand of JAJCXW010000109.1, from coordinate 869 downwards.
AGATCAAGGGTCTTGATGATCCGGTCTCGCTGGTCTCGATCAGTTGCTGAGCGGGAGTCCGGCCAGTGTCCAGGCTCCGATTCCGCCGTCGATGTCGGCCACATCCGAGAAACCCAGCTGGGTCATGAGGTCGCGGGTCTGGCCGCTCCGGTTTCCTGAACGGCAGTAGAGGAGGTAAGGGACCTCGGGGTCGAGCTCGGCAATGCGATCACTGAAGTCGTCGCCGTAGAAGTCGATCATCGTGGCGCCCTCGATATGGCCCGCGTCGAACTCCTCGGCCGTTCGCACATCCAGCACGACCAGATTGTCGGGCGGATCATCGAGGATCCCCGCTCCGTCTTGCGCGCTGACGAGCCGCACTCCGGCTGTTGCCGGGGCGGACTCAGTGTTGGTGGAACCGGAGCCGCAGGACGCCAGCAGCACGCTCGCAACCAATAGTCCGAGGATGATCGATCGAGGGCTTGACATGCGTGAACTCTACGGGCGCCCCCCGGGGATCAGCCCATCTGGGAGGTGTGGGTGGGCTCGACCACCATCACCACGCGCTGGTCGCCGGGCTGATGGAACGGGTACTCGTCGAGTTCCATGTACTTCTTGGCCATCGAGTTGATGAACGCCAGCGAGGCGTCGTCCTCGACCTCCACCACGCGTCCCCGTATCTCGAGGTAGCGATAGGGGTTGTCGGGATCGGTACCCGACAACGCGATCGCCGGGTCGGCCTGAAGGTTCTGGAACTTCTGACGTCCCCGGGTTAGGGAGAATCGAAGCTGAGACCCATCCCAGCCGGCCCATACGGGTGAACTCTGCACCGCACCATCGGGTCCGGTCGTGGCGATATGCCAGAAGACCTTCTTGTCGAGGATGTCGGC
>JAJCXW010000108.1 GCA_029263235.1 Acidimicrobiales bacterium | reverse complement strand
CGACGCGGCCCGCGCCTACGGCGAGAAACTCGACGGCTGGGACGGCGACATCATCGTCGGCGCGGAGGCCATCGCCGCCGCCGCCGATCAGGTCTCCCAGCAACTCAAGGACGACCTGCGCTTCGCCCATGACCGGGTCCGAGGGTTCGCCGAAAAGCAGCGCGCCAGCATCACCGAGTTCGAAGCCGAGTTGTCGCCCGGCTTATGGGCCGGCCAGCGATTAATCCCGGTTCAAACAGCCGGCTGTTATGTGCCGGGCGGTCGCTACGCGCATGTCGCCTCGGCGATCATGAGCATCACCACGGCGAAGGTCGCCGGCGTCGAGAACGTCATCGCCTGCTCTGCCCCGAGCCGCGAGCGCGGCGGCGTTCATCCGGCGATTCTCTACGCCATGGACCTCTGCGGCGCCGATCATATTCTGGCGCTGGGCGGCGTCCAGGGCATCGCGGCGATGGCCTTCGGGCTGTTCACCGGCAACGCCGCCAACATCCTGGTCGGCCCCGGCAACCGCTTCGTCGCCGAGGCCAAGCGGATGCTGTTCGGCCGCGTCGGCATCGACCTGTTCGCCGGACCGACGGAGATTCTAATCATCGCCGACGCCACCGCCGATCCGGAAATCGTCGCCGTCGACCTCGTCGGCCAGGCCGAGCACGGGCCCGATTCACCGGCCTGGCTGATCGCCACCGACCGCCGCCTAGCCGAAGACGTAATGGCTCGCATGGACGGCCTGATCGCCGCCCTGCCCGAGGTCCAACGCGCCGCCGCCGCGGCCGCCTGGCGCGATTACGGCGAGGTCGCGCTGTGCGACAGCGACGAGGAAGCGGCGCAGGTCAGCGACGGTTACGCGCCGGAGCACCTCGAGGTGCAGACGCAAAATCTCGACTGGTACGTCGAGCGCCTGAAGAACTATGGCTCGCTGTTCGTCGGCGAGGAAACCACCGTCGCCTTCGGCGACAAGTGCTCGGGCACCAACCACATTCTGCCGACCAAGGGCGCCGGCCATTACACCGGCGGCCTGTCGGTGCACAAGTTCATCAAGGTGGTGACGACGCAACGGATGAGCCGCGAGGCCAACCGCGAGGTCGCGGCGGCGACGGCTCGGATCTCGCGCCTCGAGGGCATGGAGGCGCACGCGCGGACCGGCGACGCGCGGCTGGAGAAATATCTGCCCGGCGAAACGTTTGAGTTGGAGGGCTAGATGAGCGGCTTCGTCGAGAACCTGTTTGGTCTCCAGGGCCGCGTCGCCCTGGTCACCGGCGCATCGTCCGGCATCGGCCGGCGGATGGCCGAGGTCTTGGCCCGCGCCGGCGCCGAGGTGGTGCTGGTGGCAAGGCGCGGCGACCGGTTGGCGGACGTCGAACAGGCAATCACCGATGGCGGCGGCAACGCCCATTTACTGACCGCCGACCTGAGCCGGCGCGACGAGGTGGCCCGCGTCGCCATCGCGGCGGCGGCGCCGTTCGGCGCGCCGGACATTCTGGTCAACGCCGCCGGCATTAATCCGCGACAACCAGCTGACAGCATTTCCTGGGAGACCTGGGAAGCGACGCTGCACCTCAACCTCTCGACGCCGTTTTTTCTGGCCCGCGATCTGGCGCCGGGGATGCGCGCGAAGGGGATCGGCAACATCATCAACATCGCTTCGATGCAGTCGTTCCGAGCGTTTCCCGACGGCGCGCCCTACGGCGCCTCGAAGTGCGGCGTCGTGCAGTTGACCCGCGCCATGGCCGAGGCCTGGTCGGGCGACGGCATCGTCGCCAACGCCGTCGCACCGGGGTTCTTCCCGACCGAGCTGACGGCGGCGGTGTTCGACGATGCGAAGGTCCGCGCGCTTCACGCCGGGCGCACGGCGATCGGCCGCAACGGCGAGATGGCCGACCTGGACGGCGCGACCGTGTTTCTGGCCTCGCGCGCCGCCGCCTACATCACCGGCCAAGTGCTGCCGGTCGATGGCGGTTACACAGCGAAATAGGAGACGGCAATGAAAGCCCTGGTCTATACCGGCCCCGGCGAGATTGACTTCCGCGACCAGCCGGACCCGACGCCAGGCGACGGCGAGGTCGTCGTCCGGGTCGAGGCGGTCGGCATCTGCGGCTCCGACATGCACGCCTACCTCGGCCACGACGAACGCCGACCGCCGCCGTTGATCCTCGGCCACGAGGTCGCCGGGGTGGTCGAGAGCGGTCGACTGGCCGGCCGGCGGGTGACCCTGAACCCGCTGGTCACCTGCGGCGTTTGCCCGGCGTGTCTGGAGGGCCGCGCCAATTTATGCGGCGCGCGCCAAATTATCAGCATGCCGCCTCGGCCCGGCGGTTTCGCCGAGTTTTTGCGGATTCCCGAACGCAATCTGATCGACCTGCCGGATGGAATGGCGCCGAGCATCGCCGCCCTGAGCGAGCCGATGGCGACCGGCTGGCACGCGGTAGTGACCGGCGAACGGGCCTTGCACGGTTCGCTGACGGCGACCAACTGCCTAGTCATCGGCGCCGGGGCGGTCGGGCTTTCGGCGGCGCTGGTGCTGCGGAGCCGGGGCGGCCGCAACATCCACGTCGCCGAAACCAACCCGTTGCGGCGTCAAACGGCGGCCGCCGGATCAGACCTTACGGTGATCGATCCGACGGACGGAACGATCGAGGATAACGCTTTCGGTCTGGTCATCGACGCGGTCGGCGGCGTCGAAACCCGACGCCTCGCCTCGGCCGCCGTCGCGCCCGGCGGCGTCATCGTTCATATCGGCCTGCTCGAAGCCGAAGGCGGCCTCGACATCCGCAAGATGACGCTGCAAGAGGTGACCTTCATCGGCACCTACACCTATCCGATGGACGATTTCCGCGACACCGTGGCGGCGCTGCACAGCGGCGCGCTGGGTCCGCTGAATTGGGTCGAGGCGCGGCCCCTGGCCGACGGCGCCGAGGCGTTCCGCGATCTCCAGGCCGGCCGCGCAGCGGCGGCGAAGATTGTTCTGACGCCCTGACGCCAAGCTCGGAAATCTTTCTTCAACTAGGCCATTGAGGCCTCGGCGAACCGTTTCGCCGTAGCCAAGGGCGCCACAGGCGACCGCCCGGCGCCTGAGGGGCAAATTTAGATTTGCCAGCCCTGGGCGCATTGGAAAAGATCGGTGATTTGGTCTGGCATCATGCTCCTCACCACTCAGATATAGTTTCCAAGAGAATTATATGTTTTCTTTTTGTTCTTTTTGATTGCAGCATGATATTCTTCCGTGCCAATATGACTGGTGCGGTCTCAGAAATTATTGATGAAACTTCGGATTGAGTTTCCAAATTTTGTCGGATCTGTGTATTGCGGTGACTCTCGCCCCTAAGCCGGCTTACTCGGCTACAAATTGTTTTCGTCTATCGGCTGAGCCTCCTAAATATGCGATGTTAGTTCTCCGGTGGCGATGGTGGGGATTATGAACAAAGAAGATAAACTCAGCCAAAACAACGAAAAGCTTAGCCTGTGGGCCCAAGCGGCAAGCTTGTTTTTTGGCGCGACTTTCGGAGTGGCTGCAATATATGCATTTGCGGCATTATATTTTGATAGCTCAATCGGTGAAGCCCTGCAATCTGTCCATGGTGTACTTGTTAATCCAAACGCGCTTGTTCTGCACGAAGATGAAAAATCAATCCTTATGGAATTGATCGGCAAAGGGCATATCATATCAGCGAATGCCCAATTGGCTGATATCACCACCTTCTATTCATCTGTGATCAGCACTCTAACTACTATTATCGCCGTGCTAGGGATCGTCGGCTTTTTTGTTATCAAATCACTATCGAAAAATGCAGCTGAAGAATTAGCGGAAAAAGCTATTGAACATCACTTTGAAAAGCAAAATTTCCACAACCAAGTTGATATTATTGTGCGCGCCAGAACCGAAAGTTTTTTGCAAGGGTCGGCTAGCTTAATTGACGATTCTGAAGAACGATTTGAGGCGATTGATGACGCACTCGGAAGGATTGGGGAGATGGTGAACCGTTTTGCAGCATATGAAAACGCACTTGCCCGACTTGATGATTACGAAGGCGGTGGTGGGAACATCGAGTTGAGTGATCCAGATAAAAATAATGGCGAAGAAATTGAAAAAGAGAAAGTGTGATGGCCGTAATAAAAAGACGTCATAAAAAAGTTGCCTCTGCAACAGGTTCCCGCACGTTCGTTGGTTCGGAGTTGACTCCAGGTCAGGTTATAGAATTTTGTAATGCCAATGACATTTCAACAAAGCCACTGAACATCAAGAAACTGATTGAACACCTAGGAATTTCCTTAAAAAGGAAACCTCTAAGGGATGATATTTCTGGTTACTTAAAAAAAATGAATGGCTCTTGGGAAATAACCATCAACAGCTTACATCATCCTAGGCGTCAGAGATTTA
>JAJCXW010000107.1 GCA_029263235.1 Acidimicrobiales bacterium | reverse complement strand
CCTCACATGCTGCCTCGACCTCGGCCCATGTGGCCGGCGGCTCCGTAATGCCTGCGGCATTGAGGATGTCCATGTTGTTGAACATGGTCGTGGAAGAGGTGTTCCACGGCATCGAGAACAGCTCGCCGTCGATCGTGTAGTACTTCGACGCTGCTGAAACGACATCGTCGAGCACGACTGGCTCACCGAGGATTTCGGTGCGACCAGCGACGGCCTTGGTCACCGAGGTGAAGATCGGGTCGCCGTTCTTGTCGATGGCGTCGAGTGCTTCCTGGGTGGCCGCCTCGAAGAAGTGGATCACCTCTGGCGGGTTGCCTTCGTCGATGGCGAGGGCCGTCTGCTCGAACACCGTGTTGTAGGAGTCGAATGGGGTGACCACGACTTCGTACTCGGGATGATTGGCATTGAACTCAGCCGCCCGATCCTTGGTGAAATTGAGACGGGCATCGTCGTTGAACGCGATCCACATCTCGATCGTGGTCGGATCTGCAACATCGGCTGAAGCCGTTGTTGTGGTTCCGTCGTCTGGTGGTGTAGCAGAACCGCCGTCGTCGCCGCACGCTGTCGCGAGCAGGGCAATGGCGAAGAATAAGGCAAGAACCTTCTTCACTGGGATCCCCTCCTGGGATTGTCAATCAATAGCGTCGCGACGGTAGCACGCAGCCCTTCGCTGATCTCGATTGGAGCCGCAATCCGACAGTTCGTCCAGGACTCCCTCTGGAGGGGGTCGAAATCGATGAATTGAGGGGCCTGGCGTCAGCCGCCAAGATCCACCGAGCGAGACCGGGAATCGATCCGACATGGAAGATGTGCCCCGAGCAGTCAGGGCGCAATCACTTCGTCGCCGGGGGAAACGCCGCCGATCACTTCGACCCAGCCATCGGCGTTGGCCGCAACCTCGACAGGGACGAGCCGGTCGATGCCGTCGGGGCCGCGGACCTCGACGTTGTACTGGGCCGAGTCGGTGCGAATGAGTGCACTCTCCGGCACGGTCACGACATCGGTCGCCAGTTCTCGCGACCACGTAACCGTGACCGGGATCTGATCGGCCACCGCTTCGATGACTTCCTCCGTCTGAGCGGTCACCGATGCGCCGCCCGTGTCGTCGATGACGATCGAATAGACAACCGCAGTGAGCGTGGTCCGGTCGGGAAGCCGTATCTCGACTCGGTCGCCGTCTGCCACGGTCCCACGTTCCGCAGCCGGCACCGAGAACGTGACCTTCCGGTCAGTTGCCGTCAGCGTCATCATCGGTTCACCGGCCGCGACGGATTCACCCACCGCTACCGAGACGGGCCCGACCCGGCGAGTATCGGTGATGTAGACGACGGCTCCCGTGTCGACGCGGCCGGTTGGTTCGGCGCCGATCGCATCCTGCCAGCGTTCAACCATGGCCTCGGTGCTCGTAGTGAATGTCTCGTCAACCGTGATGATGTCGGTGGGGTCGAACCCGAGGGCTACGAGGTTCGTCTCGAGCTGGAGGACGTCGGTGCCTTCATCGCCTGGACCAAGATCGCGGTAGTTGGGAAGTTCGCCGAACAGCGCCACCGTCGGTTCGTTGCCGAGCCGCCAGAGAACATCACCCCGGTCAACCGTGGCGCCCTCGACGACGACCTGTGTGACATGGCTCAGTGCGGATCCGGTGCCGGGTGTGGCGGACACGACGCTGCTCTGGGTCTCCAGTCGGACGAACGCAGTCGTCGCATCTGTGTAGACGACCATGCCGTCGGCAGTGAAGGTCTGGCCGAGCGAACGTGCCTCGACGGTCGAGGTGTCGCGCACCTCTACGGCGGGCGTCGAGTTGTCGTCGAACAGATTTCGCGGATCGTAGATGAACGCGATCAGGGCGACCGCAATCCCTATGAGTGCGAACGGCGCGATGCGGCGGAAACGCCTCATGCGGACCTCAATGCCTCGGTCGGAGCGAGGCGGGCGGCCCGCATCGCCGGGTAAAGACCGGCGATCACGCCGATGGCTACGGCGGCCCCAAAGCCGCCGAGCGCGGCCTCGGGCGGGATCACGACCTCCCAATCCTGGGTGCTGGCGTAGACAGCTGTAACTGTGGCGCCCAGACCGACACCGGCGAGACCGCCAAGGGTCGAGAGCAGCAGGGCCTCGGTGAGAAACTGCCGGCGGATGTGAGCGCGGGTGGCACCGAGAGCCCGGCGCAGTCCGATCTCGTTACGCCGTTCGATGACGGCGATGACCATCACGTTGGCGATGCCGATACCGCCGACCAGAAGAGCGACGGCGCCGAGCCCGAGGAACAAGCTGGTGAAGGCGCTATCGGCGGCTTCCTCGGCTTCCAGCACATCGGATGGGCGGGATACCGAGACCTCGTCCGGCTCGGCGGGATCGACCGTGGCGGCGAGAACACCGCGAACCGCGTCGAGCGATTCAGATGGTGTCCGGAGGTAGACGATGCTGGGGTTCAACTCGGTGTCGAACAGCGCGGTCGCTACGTCCATCCCGATGAGAACCGAGCGGTCGAGATCGGCGGCGAGAGGAAACGGGTCGAGAATGCCCACAACTGTGAACCACTCACCTCCGATGAAGACCTGCATTCCCGCGTCGACCGATTCGATGCCGAGCCGATTCGCTGATTCCGAACCGAGGACGACATTCGTATACGACGCTGACGCACTATTGAGCCAAACGCCCTCGGCAACCTCGCCGTTCAGCGTGCCGAGCAGGCCGAGATCCGTCGCGACGACAGTGAGGCCGCCGGTCCGGTTCTCGTTGACGTAATCGTTGCGTAGCACCGACACATCGAGTTCGACCACGTCCGCGACTTCGTCCACCGGTCCAATCCGCCGGATTTTGGCGACGGCCTCCTCGGGGAGAACTCCGTCGCCGCCGCCGAAGCCTCCACCGGGAGAAACCGTCAACAAGTTGGTGCCAAGTGCCTCGATCTTGTTGCTGAGATCGGCTCGGCTGCTCTCCGACAGGCCGAGCACACCGACCATTGCGGCGATTCCGATGGTGACGCCGAGGGCCGACAAGGCCGTACGCATCTTGCGGGTTCGAAGGCCGGTACTGCCGACACCGAACGCGTCGCCGATCCGAAGCCGACTCTTCTGCACGCGGCCGTCTGTCGGTCTCATTTCACGGCTCCGCGATGCGAGCTCTCGGCGAGGGATGCACTCCGGGACAGAGGTGGGAGTGAGTCGTGTTCGATGCGTCCGTCACGCACCGAGATCTGACGGGGAAGACCATCCGCCACGTCGTGGTCGTGGGTGATCACCACGATTGTCGTGCCTTCGTCGTTCAGCTCGTGAATCAGCTCCATGATCGATTCGCTCGAGCGACTGTCGAGGTTTCCGGTGGGTTCGTCGGCAAGGACGATCGCTGGGCGGTGCACCACCGCCCGCGCGATGGCGACCCGTTGGCGTTCGCCGCCCGACAACTGGTTGGGGAAGTGAGACAGCCGCTGACCGAGCCCCACCCGGATCAACGCCTGAGCGGCGTGCTGGCGCCTCTCTCGTGGTTTGGTCCCGGAGTAGAGGAGCCCGTTGCCGACATTGTCGAGGGCACTCATTCCGTCGATCAGGAAGAACTGTTGAAAGACGAAACCGATCAGCTGCGACCGAACGGCCGACAACCGACGGTCGCCCATGCGGGAAAGGTCGCGTCCATCGACCAGGACCGTGCCCTCGGTCGGCCGATCCAGAGTGCCCATTACGTGGAGCATGGTCGACTTGCCGGACCCTGACGGCCCGACAATCGCCGCCAATTCTCCGTCCTCGATTCTCAGATCAACGCCAGCGAGCGCATGCACTGGCGGTGTGCCGGGGTACTTCTTGACGATGCCGCGCAGCTCGAGTGCGGAGGCTGGGAGTACCGCGCTCACTGGGGCACCACCAGCTGGTCGCCTGGCTGCAGCGATGAAGAAATGATCTCTACAACGCCGTCGTCAAACGCACCTGTCTCGACGCCGACGAGCACCGATGTGCCGCCCACCAGCACTTTCTCGACCGCGAATCCGCCCTCGGCGAGAGTGACCAGCGCCCGGGTCGGCACCACGGTCGCCCCGAAGACGGAGTCGCCGGCAACCGTGACGATCACTTCGGAGGCGGGGAGGTCGGCGTCGACCAACTCCGTGATCTCGACAGTGACGTCGATCGTCGGGGCGGCCCCTTGCCCGCCTCCTTGGGGCGTAGTGCCGACCTCGATGACCACGCCGCTGACGACAGACTCGTCGGGGAGTTCGATGTCGACGACTTGGCCGACGCTCCAATCGCCCTGGTCGGCGAGCTCGACGGGAATCACCACGGAAAGCGTCTGGGTCGACAGTTCGAGGACCGGGCGTTCGATCGTGAGCACCGAATCGGGATCGACGAGCCAGGCAGAGACCTGCCGACCTTCGGGCACGAGCACGTAGTCCCTGTCGATGCCGTCTTCGGCCAGTCCGTCGACCGCCGTGAGGCTGGTGAGGGCACGAACTTCGGTGCCGCCGACGAGGTAGAGGAGGGACCCGTGTTCGATCGGAGTGCCGAGGTCGGCGAGGTCGCTGAGTTGGCCGAGTTGGTCGGCGACAACCGTGGTGGTGATCGCTCGTGCCGACACGCTCGCGAGGGTGACGCCGCTGCGTGCGGGGTCGCCAACCTGGGGAGCGGTGGTGACCGACACCGGGCCGTCGACCACGATCGCGGTCCGGGCATCGAAAGTGCCGGTGACCTCCAGGCCCATGTCGTCTTGCCAGCGCTCGACCATGTCCGCGGTCGCGGCGCTGTATGACTCGTCGATAGTCACAAGCTCATCGGAGTCGTAGCCAAGGGCCACGAGATTGGTCTCGAGTTGCATCACATCCGGGCCATCGTCGTCCTCGGCAAGGTCGCGCCAAGCGGGAACAGTTCCGTAGAACACGACCACTGGGATCTCATCGATCTCGACCACGACATCGCCGCGACGGATGACCGAGCCGGCCTCCACGGTCGAGGTCACTGTCCCGTCGACAGGTCCTGCGACATCGACGGTAGTTCCGTAGCCGAGGTCGCCGACCCAATCGACCTCCTCGATCAGATCCCGAATCTCGACGGGTGCGGTTGTCAGTTGAAGCTCCACGGCTGAATCTGCGGACTCATCGTCGTCCGCGGATTCCAGCGCGACGCTGGTCGCGATCGAGCCGCCGACGCCGAGCAGAAGTCCCACCAGGAGGTAGGGCCAGCGCCGAGTCGACGGAAAGATGATTGGTTCGTTTGACTGCATCATCAGTTGCCGGGCCCGACACCGGCGGCGGAGAAGGCGGCGTCGATGATCGGCGCGCAGACGTCGAGTGCGGCCTCGACTGCCGGGTCGTTCGCATCGAGACCGAGGTTGTCGGCGAACCGGGAATTGCGGTCACCGAATCCGCCTTGACCCTGGCCTTGGCCGCGCGGCGGGCCTTCGCCGTCTG
>JAJCXW010000106.1 GCA_029263235.1 Acidimicrobiales bacterium | reverse complement strand
GTAGGCGAGGATTATCGAGGGCCCCGAGAACGAGGCGGCCTCGGTGAAGGCCTTCACGACCTGTGTCTGATTGGCCCCCATCGCGACCTGAGCCACATAGACGTCCTCGTAGGACATGGCGATCTGCCCGAGGTCCTTCTTGGGAGTCGACTTGCCCGATGCCGCGAACTTGGCGACCGCCGCCCGAGGCGTGGCCTTGGACGCTTGGCCTCCGGTGTTGGAATACACCTGAGTGTCGAGCACCAGAATGTTGATGTTGCGGCCTGACGCCAGCGCGTGATCGATGCCGGAGAAGCCGATGTCGTAGGCCCAGCCGTCGCCGCCGACGATCCAGACTCCCTGCTCGACCAGCGAGTCGGTGATCGACTCGAGGCGTCGGAGATCCGGCTCGGTGGTATCGACGAGCGCGGCCGACAGCCGCTTGACCAGCTTCCGCTGGCGGGCGATCCCGACCGCGTCGGACTGGTCTGTGGCGAGGATTGCCTTCACCAGCTCCTCGCCGAGGGTGGAGGAGTACTTGGCGATCAGATTGCGGGCCTCTTCGGTGAGCTGATCGGACGCGATCCGCAGTCCCAGCCCAAACTCGGCGTTGTCCTCGAACAGCGAGTTGGACCATGCCGGCCCGCGCCCGTTGTCGTCGACCGCCCACGGGGTGGTCGGCAGGTTGCCGCCGTAGATCGACGAGCAACCGGTGGCGTTGGCCACGATGATCCGGTCGCCGTAGAGCTGGGTGAGCAACTTGAGATAGGGAGTCTCACCGCATCCCGAGCAGGCGCCCGAGAACTCGAACAGCGGCTGCATCAATTGTGAGCCCTTCACCGTCTCGGTCCGAACCACGCGACGGTCGGGCTCTTCGATCTTGCCGAAGAAGTCCCAGTTGAGGCGCTCCGGATCGAGATGGTCGGTCTTCGTCTCCATGTTGATGGCCTTGTGGCTGACCTTCTCCTTGGAACGAGCCGGGCAGACATCCACACAGATCCCGCATCCGGTGCAGTCGTCGGGAGCCACTTGCACGGTCATCACGTGATCGGTGAGTTCCTTCGAACGGAACGACCGCCACTTGAACGATGGAGGCGAACCCTTCAGCTGCTCAGCCGGGAAGGCCTTGATGCGTATGGCGGCGTGAGGGCAGACGATCGCGCACTTGGCGCATTCGGTGCAGATGTCGGGATCGAAGATGGGGATCTCGCGGGCGATCGACCGGCGTTCGTACTGCGTGGTGGCGGTGGGGAACGTGCCATCGGCGGTGAACGCCGACACCGGCAGAAGATCGCCCTCGCCGGCCAGGAGTCGAGCGGTGACCCGCTTCACGAAATCAGTGGCGTGGTCGGGGACGGGCGGCTCACGCCGGGTGTCGGTGGTGACCGAGTCGGGGACCACGACATGTTGGAGCCCGGCCACCGCCAGATCGACCGCAGCATGATTGCGCTCAAGCACGGTGGTGCCGAGCTTGGCGTAGGTCGAGTCGATGGCGGCCTTGATGGCGGCCACCGCGGCGTCGGTCTCCATCAGGTCGGTGAGAGCGAAGAAGCACGTCTGCAGAACGGTGTTGACCCGATTCCCGAGTCCGGCTTCGGTGGCTATCGACTCGGCATCGACAACCCAGAGATCGAGATCCAGGTCGATCAGCTGTTGCTGAGCCTCGACCGGCAGGCGATCCCAGACATCATCGGCCCCGTGAGGAGAGTTGATCAGCACCGTGGCTCCGGGCGCGGCGAGGTCGAGCACCTCGAGACGTTCGATGAAGCCGAACTGATGAACCCCGACGAATCCGGCGTCGGAAACCAGGTAGGCCGAATCGATTGGTTCGGGCCGGAACCGCAGATGCGACACCGTCGTGGAGCCGGCCTTGCGCGAGTCGTATACGAAATAGCCTTGGGCGTTGAGGTCGGTGTAGTTGCCGACGATCTTCACGGTGTTCTTGTTGGCGCCCACCGTGCCGTCGCTGCCCAGACCGTAGAAGACGGCCTTGACCCCGGAGTCAGGTTCGGCCACCCACTCGGGATCCCACGCCAAGCTCAGGTGTGAGACGTCGTCGTAGATGCCCACCGTGAACCGGTGCTTCGGATCTTCGGCTTCGGCCTCGTCGAAGATCGCCTTGGCCATCGCCGGGGTGTACTCCTTGGATGACAACCCGTAGCGGCCCCCGATCACTCTCGGAGGGTTGCCGGCCCAGGTGACATTGCCGCTCTGGCTGGCCTCGAGAATGGCAGTAGCGACATCGGTGAAGAGAGGCTCACCAACTGATCCGGGCTCTTTGGTGCGGTCGAGCACCACGACATTGCGCACGGTGGACGGCAGCGCCGCGATCATGGCATCGGTGGGGAAGGGCCGGTAGAGCCTCACGGTGAGGACTCCGACCTTGCGGCCCTCGGAGTTGAGTCGTCGGGCGGCCTCGGCGGTTGCCCCGACGCCTGAACCCATCTGAATAACTACCGTCTCGGCGTCGTCGGCTCCCTCGTAGTCGACCAGGTGATAGCGGCGACCGACCAGATCGGCGAACCGGTCCATTTCGGCCGCGACGATGTCGGGAACCGAATCGTGGAAGGGATTGCAGGCCTCGCGCGCCTGGAAGAACACGTCGGGGTTTTGAGCGGTTCCCCGCAACACCGGGTTGTTGGAGTCGAGCCGGCGATTGCGATGGGCAATGACCTCATCGAGCGGCAACAGCGCCCGCAGATCGTCGTCGCCGAGCAACTCGATCGTATTGACCTCGTGTGATGTCCGGAAGCCGTCGAAGAAGTGGACGAACGGCACTCGGCTCCGCAGCGTGGCGGCATGCGAGATCATCGCCATATCGTGGGCTTCCTGGACGGAGCTGCTGGAGAGCATGGCCCAACCGGTTCCCCGCACTGTCATGACGTCGCTGTGGTCGCCGAAGATCGACAAGGCGTGAGTGGCGATGGAACGGGCCGCGACGTGGAAGACGGCCGGAGTGAGCTCGCCGGCGATCTTGAACATGTCGGGGATCATCAGCAACAGACCCTGGGATGCCGTGAACGTCGTGGTGAGCGCTCCGGCCTGCAGCGAACCGTGGACCGCACCGGCCGCACCGGCCTCGCTCTGCATTTCGATCACATCGGGGACGGTGCCCCAGATGTTGGGGAGCTGACGGGACGACCAGGTGTCGGCGAGCTCGCCCATGGGGGATGCAGGGGTGATCGGGTAGATCGAAGCAACCTCGGATACGCGATAGGCAATCGACGCCGCCGCTTCGTTTCCATCGATCGTGACCCAGCGTCGGCTGGCGTCGGTCATGGAATCCTCCGGCCGGTGATCTCACCGGGAACAACTTTCACCCACATCCGACGCCATTCCTCGCGTGCCCACGGCACGAGTCCGGTCTGCTCGAGCTGCTCGATCTCGGCCCACTCTTCGATGTGCTCGGCCACGCCGCGCACGAGCACACTCCACCCGGTGTGGGACCGAACATCCCACTCGTCGACCTCGAAGGCGACATCCTGGAACTTGTCGGCTGCCTGCAACTTCTCGCCGTCGAGCGTGCGGAACACGATGGAGTCGTCGGTCCAGGCGTAGGTGACGGGAAGCACCGTGAGTCGGTCGTCGTGGAGGAACGCGATACGACCGACAGGGGTCGACCGCAACAGGGCCACGCAGTCGTCGGTGTCGAGTACCGAAATGCCGGGAGATCCTCCCTCGGCGGGTCCTGATTCGCTTCCGGTCATGGCGTGCGTCCTCCTGGCATCAGTGCGCGAACCACATCAGGTCCGTGCCGGGGTTCTTCCACTATGCGTCGTTGGTCACTCACCCGGGAGAGTAGTTCGTCACAAGGGCCTGTATCGCCCACGGAGACACCGGATTCGACCTCACAGCGTTCGCTCTGCGACATCGTCGGTGTGTGACGCTCGACACGAGTCGATTCGCGCGCAAGTATCGGGAGAGACCCCCAGCCAGGAGGCGCCATGCCAGCCAACGCGGTCCGGATTTCCCTGTCGGTCAACGGCCGATCTCACGACCTCGAGGTCGAGCCCCGAACTCTTCTCGTTCACGCCTTGAGAGATGAGATAGGGCTCACCGGCACCAACATCGGATGCGATTCGAGCAGTTGCGGTGCCTGCACGATTCTCGTCGACGGGCAGTCGGCCAAGTCGTGCACGATGCTCGCGGTGCAAGCCGAAGGGTGCGATATCACCACCATCGAAGGTCTCGCCGACACCACCGACGGCGACGGGCTGCATCCCATGCAGGAGGCCTTCCATCAATGCCACGGATTGCAGTGCGGATACTGCACCCCCGGCATGATTCTCGCTTCGGTCTCCTTACTGGAGGAGTACTCCGACCTCGACGAACAGGGCGTCAGAGCCGGCCTCGAAGGCAACCTCTGTCGATGTACCGGCTACCACAACATCGTGAAGGCTGTGCTCAGCGCGGCCGGTAAGGAGGCGTGATGACCATCACCGACGAAAACGCCGGAATCGGCTCTCGGATGCTCCGCAAGGAAGACGGCGCATTGGTCACGGGCGAAGCCAAGTTCGTCGACGACATCCACGTTCCGGGAGAACTGTGGATGGGGATGGTTCGCTCCACCGCGGCCCACGCCCGAATCGTCTCGATCGATGCCTCCGCCGCGAAGGAAATGCCTGGCGTCGAAGCAGTCCACACGGGGGCCGAACTCGCTGCCATGGAACTCTGGGTGGCGCCCTTGCCCTGCGCATGGCCGGTCACCGACGACATGGCCAACCCACCCCACTGGCCGGTCGCACCGGACACGGTTCACCACGTCGGCGAGATCGTCGCGGTCGTGCTGGCCGACAGCCGCTATGGCGCGGCCGACGCAGTCGAGCAGGTAGTCGTCGAATACGAATCGCTGGCAGCGGTCGCATCGATCGATCAGGCGGTCGCCGACACCGACCACGCCCACACCGACCTCGGCACCAACAAGGCCTACACGTGGGCGATCGACGAAGATCCCGAAGGCACCCAGGCCGCGTTCGACGCGGCTGCTCACTCAGTCACCTGTCGGTTCGAGCAGCAGCGGCTGATTCCAGCGGCCATGGAGCCACGGGGAGTGGTGGCTGTGCCCTCGCCGATGGGCGGCGATGTCACGCTCTACTCTGCCAGCCAGGTACCCCACATCCTCAAGGTGATGGCCGCCGCGACAACAGGCATCCCCGAGCAGAAGATCAGGGTCATCGCTCCGGCGGTCGGCGGTGGTTTCGGAGCCAAGCTCAACATCAACCCCGATGAGATTCTCGCTATCACGTTGGCCAACCGGATGGGCCGGGCCGTCCGTTGGACGGAGTCCCGCACGGAAGCCGCCGGGTCGACTCACCAGGGCCGGGGCCAGATGCAGTACATCGAACTCGCGTCCGATTCCGACGGTCGCCTCACGGCCATCCGCGTGAAGATCGACGCCGACATGGGCGCCTACATGATGCTCATCACGCCGGGAGTGCCGCTGCTCGGATCGTTCCTCTACCACGGTGTCTACGAGACCCCGAAGTTCAGCTTCACCTGTGAGGGTTGGTTCACCAACCGCACTCCCACCGATGCCTACCGCGGAGCGGGCCGACCCGAGGCCAGCTATGCCATCGAGCGGGCCATGGACATGCTCTCCTACGAAGTGGGCATCAGTCCGGAGGAGATTCGTCGTCGCAACTACATCAACGGCGGTGAACCGTTCGAGATGTGGGAGAACCCTGCCGGGATTTCCTTCGATTCGGGCCACTACTCTCCGACGCTCGATCGTGCACTCGAGATGGCTGATGTGGCCGGCCTGCGGGCGGAGCAGCAGCGTCGCCGTGATGCCGGAGAGGTCAAGCAACTCGGCATTGGGTTGTGTACCTACGTCGAGATCTGCGGTTTGGCTCCGAGCCGAGCGCTCGGTGGCCTGAAGTACGCAGCCGGCGGCTGGGAGCACGCCACCGTTCGTCTTCTCCCGACCGGCAAGGTTGAGGTGGTGTCGGGTTCGACACCTCACGGGCAGGGTCACGAGACGAGTTGGTCTCAGATCATCGCCACCAAGATGGGCGTCTCGCCCGACGATGTCACCGTTCTTCATTCCGACACTGCGCTCAGTCCGCTGGGGCTCGACACCTATGGCTCGCGTTCGTTGGCGGTGGGTGGTGTGGCCATATCGATGGCCGCCGAGAAGGTGATCGAGAAGGCTCGACTGATAGCGGCGCACCAGTTTGAGGCCGCACCCGAAGATGTCGAGTTCGAAGCGGGATCGTTCTCGGTGGCGGGCACGCCGTCCAAGTCGGTTCACATCCAGGAACTCGGTTTCGTGGCGTTCGCGGCCCACGACCTGCCCGACGGGCTCGAGCCCAACCTGCAGGAGCAGGTGAGCTTCGACCCGCCCAACTTCGCCTTCCCGTTCGGAACCCACGTGGCAGTGGTCGAGATCGACGAGGACACTGGAGGCGTCGACCTGATCGGGTACTTCGCGGTCGACGACTGCGGCAACCAGATCAACCCCTTGATCGTCGAGGGTCAGGTGCACGGCGGTGTGGTCCAGGGCGCCGCGCAGGCGCTCTACGAAGTGGCCGTTTACGACGATCAGGCCAACATCACCAACCCGTCCCTGATGGACTATCTCGTGCCTTCCGCGGCAGAGGTGCCGTCGATCAGCACCGACTTCACCTGCACCCCGAGTACCACCAACCCGCTCGGTGTGAAGGGGGTCGGTGAAGCCGGCACCATCGGATCGGCCGCCGCGGTCATCAATGCCGTGGTCGATGCTCTCAGACCCCACGGCATCACCGACATGGCCATGCCGGCGAGCCCGATGAGGGTCCGACAAGCCATCGAGGCCGCCAAGGGAGGTGCGTCATGATCCCCGCAGCATTCGACTATGTGAGAGCCGGTTCGGTCGAAGAAGCGCTGGCCGCGCTGGCCGAACACGGCGACGAAGCCAAGTTGATGGCCGGAGGTCACAGTCTCATCCCGCTGATGAGATACCGCCTGGTCACACCGGGCGTCGTGGTCGATGTCGGCAATCTCAACGGCGACCTGCGCGGTATCGGCGTCGCCGACGGCACGGTGAGCATCGGTGCGCTCACCCGCCACAGCGAACTCGAGCACTCCGCCGAACTCGCCGATGCCTGCCCGATGCTGGCCCATGTGGCTTCGGTGGTCGGCGATCCGGCTGTGCGTCATCGCGGCACCCTCGGAGGATCACTGGCTCACGCCGACCCGGCGTCGGATCTTCCGGCGGCCGTGCTCGCCCTCGGTGCGACACTCGTGGCCCGCGGGCCCGGTGGCCAACGCGAGATCGCCGCAGCCGATTTCTTCACGGGTTTCCTGGAGTCGGTTCTCGCCGACGACGAGATGCTCACCGAGATCCGGCTACCGGTCAGTGGCGGCGGCTGGAACTACCAGAAGTTCAACCGGCGAGCCCAGGACTGGGCAATTGTCGGTGTCGTCGTGGCCGAAGACGCCAAGGGAGTGAGCCTGGTCAATATGGGTTCGACCCCGATGCGGGCGACTGCGGTCGAGCAGGCCGTGGCCGGGGGCGCCTCGGCGGCCGACGCCGCCGCAATGGCGGCCGATGATGCCAGTCCGCCGTCCGACCTCAACGGCGACGCGGAATACCGTGGTCACTTGGCAAGGGTCCTCACCGAGAGAGCGCTGAAGGCGGCGGGCATCGCCTGACCGCCACGGCGGCTCAGAATCCTGCGGCCGCCAACAATTCCATGGCTTGAGAGCGGTGAACCTTCGCCACTCTCAGACCGAACTCGGCCCCCGACGAGGTGGTGCACACGATCTCGGGCATGGTCTGGCCAAGTAGTTTCGACTCGCCCATGATCATGCCCGTCAGGTCGCGAACATCGATGGAGGCCAGCAGTTCTTTGGGCTTCCCGCCGAGAGCGGAGAGCTTCCACATCAGCAACCGTTGATTCGTGAGCCCGGCCAGTACCTGGGAGTTGTGGCCGAGGTCGATACCGGCTGCTTCGCGTTCCTCCGCTCCGGAGTCGGCGGTCGTCTTGCCCAGCGTCGATCCCACGATCGCCCCTGCGGCACCTAGCGATACCGCTCCGGCAGCCCCCAGGATTCCGTGCTCGATCGTCCCGCGTGGCGTGACCTTCACTGCGGCGAGAAGCTGCTCTCCCGAAGCGAGGTCGTTGCGTACGCGCTCGGCGATCTTGTCGACGTTCTTGGCCATCGTGCCTCCTGATGAGATCAGTCGGACGTTAGCCGTGGTGGGCGTCAGGTGGCTCCACCCCGAGGTGGCCCGGCCGCTGTCGCGATGAGTTCGGCTACCTCGTCGAAACGATCGGCGAGCACACCGGTGGTGACGCGAATGTGGGCCTGCCCGGTGCCGGACACGGTGAACGGCTCGCCCGGGGCCACTCCGACCCGGTGGGCCGCTAGCGACCAGACCGCGGCCTGGTCGTTGTCGACAGGCACCCAGAGATTGAGACCGGTTCCTGTGCTGGGAGAGATCCCGTGATCGGCCAGGCTCGTGCTCAGAGCAGCACGCCTTCGGGTGTACTCGTCTCTGGCTTGCTCGATTCGGGATTGGGATGCGGGATCGGTGAGCATGTCGAGCAGAAGATGCTGAATCAGGCGGCTGGTCCAGGCCGGCCCGAGCCGTCGGCGGTTGACGATCGTGCGGATCGGTTCGGCCGCTCCTGCGACTGCCGCGATTCGGAGGTCAGGGCCGTGGCTCTTGGAGAAGCTCCGAATACGAAGAACCTGTCTCGGTAGGTGGGTACCGACGCTCACCTTCGATGCGCCCGACACCGACCCCGAATGGTCGTCCTCCACCACGGTGATCGGGCGATCGGCCAGCATTTCGGCGATGGCTCGAGCCCGTTGGGCGCTCAGACACGACCCGGTCGGATTGTGGGCCCGGGGCTGGATGAACAGGGCCACCGGTTCGTCGTCGAGATGTCGGGCGATGCCGTCGGGGTCGATTCCGTTCTCGTCGACCGGAATGCCGATCACGCGCGCACCGGCCATCTCGAGCATGTCGATGATCGGCGGGAACGTCGGGTCCTCGATCAGGACGGTGTCGCCGAGTCGGACCAGAGCACTGACCACGCGGTCGAGTCCGTCCTGGGCGCCATCGACGATCGTGAGGGCCTCGGGCTGGAACGGCCATCTGAGTCTCAGCTCGGTATCGAGTTCGGCCACCACCGGTTCGTCGAGATACGACGTCACGGGCAGATCGACATGAACCCGGGCGAGGGCGGCACTGAGGTCGGGGAGCAGGAGCGGGTCGGGGGTGCCGGCGCTCAGGTCGAGTTCGAATGTCCCGGATGTGACAGGCACCCGCCAGTACCGGCCGTCGAGACTGCCGCGGGTGGACCTCACCGTGGTGCCGCGGCGGCGATCGGTGGTGATGACGGCATGGGCCCGCAGGATTCGCCAAGCCTCAGAAACGGTATTGGGACTCACTCCGAGGTGAGCGGCGAGCGAGCGAATGGTCGGGAGTTGCTCACCCGGGTCGATCCGCCCGGCGCTGACCAGGCCCCCGACCGCCATGGCGATTCCGGCCGCGGTTGGTGTCTCTGTACTGCCCTTGATCAGATCGATCACGAAATCTTTGTATATAACAAAGCTGGCCTTGTGTCCATCAACCGGTGGGTCGATAATGGCACTCGTCACATAGGTTCGTGCCGCCCAATCTGGGTGATGCGAAATCACGAGGGGGCTGAATGTCCAGGATTGTCAAGGCCGCGATACTGCAGACCGAGTGGACCGGCGACAAGGAGTCCATGATCGAACTCCACGAGCAGCGCCTCGCCGAAGCCGCCGAACAGGGCACCCAGGTCATGTGCTTCCAGGAGCTGTTCTACGGACCGTATTTCTGCCAGGTCCAGGACGCCCAGTTCTATTCATACGCCGAGGCCATCCCCGACGGCCCGACCACCAAGCGCTTCCAGGAACTGGCCGCCAAGTACGGCATCGTGCTGGTGCTCCCGATGTACGAACAAGAGCAGCCGGGCATCCTCTACAACACCGCGGCGGTGATCGACGCCGACGGTACCTATCTCGGCAAATACCGCAAGCTGCACATCCCCCAGGTCAAGGGATTCTGGGAGAAGTTCTACTTCCGTCCCGGCAATCTCGGCTACCCGGTGTTCGACACCGCAGTGGGCAAGGTCGCAGTCAACATCTGCTACGACCGTCACTTCCCCGAAGGCTGGAGAATGTTCGGCCTTCATGGCGCCGAAATCGTTTTCAACCCGTCGGCCACCAGCCGAGGGCTCTCGGCCTACCTCTGGCAGCTCGAACAGACAGCGTCGGCGGCCGCCAACATGTACTTCGTGGGGGCGATCAACCGCGTGGGTATCGAGGACCTCGGCGACAACGACTTCTACGGCACGTCCTACTTCGCGAACCCGCGAGGCCAGTTCGTCGGCGAGACCGCATCCGACACCGATGCCGAGTTGGTCATACGCGACCTCGACCTCGACCAGATCACCGAAACCCGCGACCAATGGGCCTTCTACCGCGACCGTCGGCCCGACATGTACGACTCGATCACCGAGGCCTGAGGTGACGACCAACGCCGAGCTTCTCGCCCGATACCGGGCGGTTCTTCCGTCGTTCGTCGGCCCGCTCTACTCCGAACCGATCTCCATCGACCACGGTGAAGGTGGATACATCTTCGACGTGGAAGGCAACCGCTACCTCGACTTCTTCGGCGGGGTGCTCACGACCATGGTCGGCCACAACAATCCGCGGGTGACCGCCGCGGTGCAAGCCCAAGCCGCCAAGGTCATGCACACCTCCACGCTCTACCTGTCGGAACCGATGATCGAGCTGGCCGAACGCATCGCCTCGGTCTCGGGGATTCCCGATGCACGAGTGTTCTTCACGACGTCGGGCAGTGAAGCCAACGACACTGCCATCCTGCTTGCCACCTCCTACCGGAAGTCCAACCAGGTGTTGGCGATGCGCAACAGCTATCACGGGCGGTCGTTCACAGCGCAGGCCATCACGTCCCACAGTTCGTGGTCGTCCACCAGCCTCTCGGGGCTGTCGGTCAACTTCGTGCAGGGCGGCTATCGGCTACGAAGCCCGTTCCGGGACCTCAACGACGACGACTTCACCGAAGCCTGCACCGACGACCTTCAGCAGGTCATCGACATGATGACGGCGGGCGATGTGGCCTGTCTGATCGCCGAGCCGATCCAAGGCGTCGGCGGGTTCGCCACCCCGCCACCCGGATTCTTCGGGGCCATCAACAAGACGCTGTCCAACCACGGGATTCTCTTCATCAGCGATGAAGTGCAGACCGGCTGGGGCCGAACCGGCGACCATTTCTGGGGCTACCAAGCCCACGACATCGTCCCCGACATGCTGACCTTCGCCAAGGGGGTGGGCAACGGGATCACCCTTGCGGGTGTGGTGGCCAGCGCCCAGATCATGGACACGATCAAGGTCCATTCGTTCTCGACCTTCGGAGGCAACCCGCTGTCGGCAGCCGGTGGTATAGCCACGCTCGACTACGTCCTCGAAAACGACCTCCAAGGCAACGCCCGAACCATGGGCCGGCGGCTCGACGCGGCACTGCGGCCGGTTGTCGAACGCATGCCGTGGATCGCGGAACTCCGCGGAGCCGGTCTCATGCAGGCCATCGAGATAGTCGAACCCGGATCGATAACCCCCGACGCGGCTAGAGCCGGAGAGGTGCTCGAGGGCTGCCGACGTCGAGGCCTTCTGGTCGGCAAGGGTGGGCTCTACAACAACGTTCTTCGCATCACCCCGATGCTGAATGTGAGCTCGGACGAGATCGACGAGGGAGTTAGTGCCATCATCGGTGCCATCGAGGCTTCCGACCAGTAACGATTCAATCAAGGGGAACGACCATGACGATTCTCATCAAGAACGGAACAGTGATCAGCGCCACCGGTGCCGATCCGGCCGATGTGTTGATCGACGGCGAGACGATCGTCGCGGTGCTTCAACCAGGGTCGGAATTGGCAGCCTCGGCCGAGGCCGGTGCCGCTCGGGTCATCGACGCGGCCGGGCTCTACGTGATTCCCGGTGGAATCGACGGACACACCCACATGGAGCTGCCGTTCGGAGGCACCGTCGCGTCCGACGACTTCGAATCGGGCACCCGTGCCGCGGCGTGGGGCGGCACCACCACGATCATCGACTTCGCGGTACAGCCGGCCGGTGAGAGCGTTCGGGAGTGCCTCGACCTCTGGATGGGGAAGGCCGAAGGCAATTGCGCCATCGACTATGGCATGCACCAGATCATCGGTGGTGTCGACGATCAGTCACTGAAGGACATGGATGCGCTGGTGGATGAAGGCATCACCAGCTTCAAGCTGTTCATGGCTTATCCGGGAGTGTTCCTCTCCGACGACGGACAGATCCTGCGGGCCATGCAGCAGGCCGCCGGCAACGGTGCCCTCATCATGATGCACGCCGAAAACGGATTGGCCATCGATGTGCTGGCCGAGCAGGCCGTCGAGCGGGGCGAAACTGCACCCATCAACCACGGCCTGGTGCGCCGAGCCGAGTTTGAGAGCGAGGCCACCCATCGGGCGATCCAACTCGCCAAGGTCGGCGCCGCGCCCCTCTACATCGTCCACCTTTCGGCGAGCGAGGCCCTCGAACAGGTGGCCATGGCCCGCAACAACGGCGCCAACGTGTTCGCGGAAACCTGCCCCCAATACTTGTACTTCAACGTCGAAGATCACCTCGGCAAGCCCGACTTCGAAGGTGCCGCCTATGTGTGCTCAACCCCACTGCGAACCAAGCACGAACATCACCAAGAGGATCTCTGGAAGGGTCTACGAACCAACGACCTGAGCCTCGTCGCCACCGACCACTGCCCGTTCTGCATGAAGGACCAGAAAGAACTCGGCCGGGACGACTTCCGGGCGATTCCCAACGGGATCGGCGGCGTCGAACACCGAATGGACATGATCTATCAGGGCGTGACCACCGGCGAGATCTCACTGCCGAGGTGGGTCGAGTTGTGTTCCACCACACCGGCTCGCATGTTTGGTCTCTACCCCCAGAAGGGCACCATTCAGCCTGGTTCCGATGCCGACATCGTCCTCTATGACCCCAAGCGCGAGTGGACGATCAGCGTCGACAACCACCACATGAACATCGACATGTCGGCTTACGAAGGCATCGATGTCACGGGCCATGTCCACTCGGTGATGTCTCGAGGACGCATGATCATCGAGAACGACGCCTACCACGGAAGCCCCGGCGACGGTAAGTACCTCCGTCGCGGTCTCTCGCAGTACCTCATCTGAATCAGAATCCGATCTGAACGGAGTCTCAGTGCACAAGATCCATCATCTCGTCGATGGCCAACCGATGGTCGGCGCCAGCGGTCGAACCTCGCCGGTCTACAACCCGGCCACCGGTGAGCAGACGGGTGAGCTCGACCTGGCCGACGTCGGCGAGGTCGACGCGATTGTCGCTTCGGCTCGGAAGGCCTTCGAGGAATGGAAGAACCTCAGCGTTGCCAAGCGCACCCGCTTGATGTTCCGGTTCCGCGAACTGGTCGACAGCAACGCCAACGAGATCGCGCAAAGACTCACCGCCGAACACGGCAAGGTCACCAGCGATTCGATGGGGGAGGTGGCCCGCGCCATCGAGAACATCGAATATGCGTGCGGGCTGGCTGAGCACCTCAAGGGTGGCTACAACGAGAACGCCTCCACGGGCGTCGACGTCTACACGGTGCAGCGGCCCCTGGGTGTAGTTGCCGGAATCACTCCGTTCAACTTCCCGGCCATGGTGCCGCTCTGGATGATCCCCAACGCCGTGGCGTGTGGAAACACTTTTGTGTTGAAGCCGTCCGAGAAGGATCCGTCGGCCCCGATGTTCATCGCCGAACTCTTCCAGGAAGCAGGCTTTCCTCCCGGCGTGCTCAACGTCGTTCACGGCGACAAGGTCGCGGTCGATCGTCTCCTCGAGCACCCCGACGTGAAGGCAGTGAGCTTCGTCGGATCGACTCCCATCGCCAAGTACGTGCACCAGACGGCATCGGCCAACGGCAAGCGGGTCCAAGCCCTCGCCGGAGCCAAGAACCACATGGTGGTCCTGCCCGATGCCGATCTCGACATGGCAGCCGACGCTGCGGTCTCGGCCGCCTACGGCTCCGCCGGAGAACGCTGCATGGCGATCTCGGTGGCAGTTGCCGTCGGCGGGATCGGCGACGAACTCGTCGACGCCGTTCGAGTGCGAATGGACAAACTCAGCATCGGATCCGGCACCGATCCCGCCTCCGAGATGGGTCCGCTCGTCACCCGCGAACACCGCGACAAGGTGGCCCGATACATCGGGATCGGAGCCGACGAGGGCGCCACCGTCGTGGTCGATGGCCGCGACACCCGATTCGAGGGCGACGGCTTCTTCATCGGAACGACGCTCATCGACAATGTCACCACCGACATGACGGTCTATCGCGACGAAATCTTCGGACCGGTTCTCTGTGTGGTCAGAGCCGACACTTACCAGGAAGCAGTCGACTTGATATCGGCCAACCCGTGGGGCAATGGCACTGCTATCTTCACCCGCGACGGCGGTGCGGCCCGGCAATTCCAAGAGGATGCCGACGCCGGAATGGTGGGCATCAACGTGCCGGTGCCGGTTCCGGTCGGATACCACTCGTTCGGAGGCTGGAAGGACTCGCTGTTCGGCGACACGACCATCTACGGACCCGAGGGCTTCCGCTTCTACACCAGGCCCAAGGTGATCACATCGCGATGGCCCGATCCGGCCGAGAGCACGGTCAATCTCGGGTTTCCGCAGAACAACTGACCAGACCAGACACGAAGCAGGGGGACAGATGGATTTCGGAGTAGTGCTACAGACAGATCCGCCGGCATGGCGGGTGGTGGATCTCGCGGCCAAAGCCGAGACTCTCGGATTCAGCCACGGCTGGACCTTCGACAGCCACATCCTGTGGCAGGAGCCTTACGTCATCTACAGCCAGATGCTGTCGGCCACCAACCGCATGATCGTGGGTCCAATGGTGACCAATCCCGGCACCCGCAACTGGACGGTCACCGCGTCGCACTACGCCACTCTCAACGACATGTTCGGCAATCGCACGGTGTGCGGTATCGGCCGCGGCGATTCGGCCATGCGAGTGCTCGGCCACAAGCCCACCAATCTGGCCACACTCAGCGAGTCGATGACCGTCATCAAGGGTCTGGCCGAGGGTGATGAGGTCGAGTACAACGGGACCACCCAGCAGTTGCCGTGGAGCCAGGGTTCGAAACTCCCGATACTCATGGCCGGCTACGGACCCAAGGCCTTGAAGCTCTGTGGTGAGCAGGCCGACGGATTCATTCTCCAATTGGCCGATCTGCAGCTCGCCGAGTGGATGATCGGCGCCGTGCGTAACGCAGCCGCCGACGCCGGGCGCAACCCCGACGACCTCTACATGTGTGTCGCTGCTCCGGCCTACGTGGGCGACGATCTCGAGCACCAGCGCGATCAGTGCCGTTGGTTCGGAGGAATGGTCGGCAACCATGTTGCCGACCTGGTGGCCCGCTACGGCGACGAGAGCGATTCGATTCCAGCAGCGCTCACCGACTACATCAGAGGCCGAGAAGGCTACGACTACAGCGGCCACGGCAAGGCCGGCCACTCTCACACCGACTTCGTGCCCGATGAGATCATCGACCGCTTCTGCATCCTCGGCGACGAAGCCGCTCACATTGCCAAGCTGGAGAAGCTTCGCGATCTCGGGGTCGATCAGTTCGCGATCTATCTGATGCACGACCAGAAAGACGAGACACTCAACGCCTACGGGCAGCGGATCATCCCGGCTCTTCGATGACACGTCCGGTTGGCGGCCGAGTATCGGCTCAGACTCTCGCATCGGTCAGTCGAGTGGCGCGCCGGCTGTTGGCCACCGTCCTGGCGTTGGCCGCGGTCGTGGCGCTCTGGGAGTCCTACAAGTGGATGGGTGGACGCACCGACGACCACTGGCCCGGCACCGGTTTCGGATTACCGGTCCGCACCAGCGACCTTGTGATGCCCCACGCCGGAACCATCTGGGAGGCCCTCTGGGATCCGGTTCAGCGAGGGCGCGATCAGACCCTCGCCAGTTTCTTGTTCGAGTCGGCGAGGTTCACGTTCAACGAAGCTGCTCTGGGCTTCGTGATCGGCACGCTGGTGGGACTGGCCCTGGCTGTGGTCATGCTCCGCTTCTCGTTCGCGGAGCGAGGATTGATGCCCTGGATCAACATCTCCCAGACGGTTCCGCTGATTGCTCTGGCCCCGATCATCGTCACTTGGGGCCGTAGCTCGATTCTCTCCGACTCCCAGGCAGTCTCGGTGATCGCCACCTACCTCACATTCTTTCCGGTGGCGGTCAACGCACTTCAGGGCCTGCAGTCGCCTGCCAAAGCCGACGTGGAGCTGATGCGTTCCTACGCCGCGCCTTGGAGACAGACCCTCTGGAAGCTACGAGTGCCCGCCGCCCGGCCGTATCTGTTCCCAGCGTTCAAGCTCGCGGCCACCCTGTCGGTGGTGGGCGCCATCGTGGGTGAGATCTCGGCGGGTGTGAAAGGAGGGCTCGGTAGAGCGGTGCTCAACTTCGCCACCATCTACTCGACCGGGCCCGAGAAGCTCTACGCGGCGGTTCTCGCATCGGCCCTACTCGGATTGTTCGTATTCGTGCTCGTATCAGCAGTGGAGAGTTTCGTGGACCGGAATCAGGATCACCTCCCAGCCAACGCCTCTACCGCGGTGGGGGCGTGACCATGACCGAACAGGCAATCGTCGCCTCCGGGCTCGGCAAGACATTCAACAGCCGTTCCGACAGCGAGGTGACGGCGCTCACCGATGTCGATCTGTCGGTGAAGCCGGGCGAGTTCGTATCGCTGATCGGCCCCTCCGGTTGCGGCAAGTCGACCATGCTGCGGCTCATC